>JBMCFH010000059.1:0-19009 GCA_048620455.1 Chloroflexota bacterium
GTGCTGGTATAATTGGCGTGATTGATAGAAGGAGACGACTGCAATGAAAGCAAGGCGTTACGCGCCGCTTGTCTGTTTATTCATTCTGCTGCTGGTTGTCCTGGGCGCGACGGGGAGCACGGGACACGCTCATGGGCCGGGATCGACGGCGCTGCAAGGCAGCGACCCGGTGATCTACACGCGTTACGACGTCGATATCGACGTGCGCGAGGACGGCACCGTTCACGTTCGAGAGGAGCAGGAAATCACTTTCAATGACAGCTTCCGCACCGCCTTTGCCCAGATTCCGCGCGATTACGTCAGCGAGATTCGCAACGTGCAACTCAGCGGGTCCGAGGGTCTGTATGAGCTCACCCCCGGGCGCGCCGCGCAGGCGGGTGAGTTCAGCGTCAGTTACGAGCCGGACGCGATCTACGTGGATTGGGCGTACGAGGCCACGCAAGCAGGTGACACGCGCACCTTCATCCTGGAGTATGACGTGGTGGGTGGCCTGTGGGTCTACGAAGACGGGGATATTCTAGAGTGGCGCGCTGTGCCCTCCGACCGCAACGGCGTACCGGTGCGCAGCAGCACCGTGACCGTCACCTTGCCCCAGCCGCTGGACGCCGACGAGGTGCAGGTGACTGCCTTTGGGCCGGGCTATACGACAGAGGTGCAGGAGCAACAGGTCACGTTCGAGGCCACCGAGGAAATCGTCGATGGCACGGCGTTTCAGATTATGGTGGGCTTTCCGCACGGCCTGGTCGCCGCTCAGGTGCAGCCCTGGCAGCGGGCGGAGGATAGCGCCGAGCTCGTCTACCGCGTCCCGCAGCTGGAAATCGAACTGGAGATAGACGCCGACGGAATAGTGGATGTCGTGGAGCGGCAGACGGTGGCTGTGGAAGCGGGCATGCTATATGAGGGCCGGCGCGTGATTCCGCTGGCCTACGTCGATGGCATCAGCGGACTCAGCGTGTACGAAGGACAGCAAGTGATGACCTTCGTGGAAGATCCAGACCCTGAATGCGAGTATTGCGCCTCGATCCGCGAGACGCCCGCTTCCTCCGACTGGGCCACGGTCAGCCCGATCTCGGGCTCGATGTCAATCGACGAGGAAGCCGCCGGCGAGGCGATCATCCAGTGGGCTGTGCCGCCCCTGGTCAGCGGCGAAGAAACCACCTTCGTCCTGCAGTATACGGCTGTGGGCGTCCTGCAGGTCAGGGAGGAGCAGCAGGTGTTGGCCTGGGCGCCCGCGGCGGATTTCGGCGTTCCGGTGGAGGACGCCCGCGTGCTGCTGACGTTGCCCGACGGCGTGGCCCCGGAGGACGTGGAGATCGAGGGCGCGGGCGCGCAACGCGACGAGCAGGGAAGATTGCTTCTGGAGCACGACGGCCCCGTGCCGGCGGGCGACTCGTGGCAGATTCGTGTCGTTTTGCCGCCGCAGGCCACGGCGGCGCAGCCTCCCCTGTGGCAACAGGAACTGGACGAGATGGTGGCCCGCTCCGAGGCTATTCGCGAGGAAATCCGGCAGGCGGAGATACGCCGCGCGCGGCAACAGTTGGCCTTCGCCGTCTCCGGCGGTTTGCTGCTGGTAGGCGGCCTGCTGGTCGTGGGTCTGCTGTGGTACTTTGAGGGGCGCGACCGGCCCCCGGGCGTCGTGCCCGCCACCCTGGCGCAGCCGCCCTCAGACCTGCCGCCGGGCATTGTGGCCTACCTGCTGGATGAAAAACCGACGCCAAAAGGGGTGCTGGCCTCTCTATTCCACCTGGCTACGCTGGGCCTGTTGCGCATCCGGCTGGAAGAACCGATTTTGCTCAGCCGTAACTGGGATGAACCGCTGGAAGAGGGGCAGCGCATCGAGACGCCGGCAGGCGACACGGTGAGTGTCCCGCCGCACATGGTGCAGCTCTTCAACGGGCTGTTGCCGCTGCTGGACAAGAATACGGTCCTCCCGGACGAGGAAGCGGTTCCGCTGGACGCGCTCGCGAGCCAGCTGACGCAATTAATGCCCCAGGTCTATTACGAGATGGGGGAGGAGGCCAACCGCTTCTTCGACCAGGCGCCGCAAGAGACGCGCCATCGCTGGCTGGTTACAGGGCAGTGGGTGGTGTTGGGCGGCGTGGGCGTGGCCATCGCCGCGGCAATCTTTCGCGCGCCCCAGCTAGGTTGGGCGGCGCTGGCTCCGGCCGCGGCGCTGGCCATCGTGGGACTGGGCCTGGTGCTAGTCAGCCGTTGGATGCCGCGGCGCAGCGACGCGGGGGCGGAGGAGGCGGCGCGCTGGCGCGCGTTCGAGAATTACCTGCGCCAGCTGAAGAGATACGGCGACGAAAATGCGGCGCAACAGATTCTGGACCGCTACTTTGCCTACGCTGTGGCCCTGGACGTGGAGGACGTGCTTCTGCAACAGGCGGCGGAGATGGGCGGGCGGCTGCCCACGTGGACGCGGCCTGTGATCATCTCCCGGCCCCGGCCGCAGCCCGCGGCGGGGACGGAGCGCGAGCCAACGCCTCCCGGTCCCCTGCGCGGTCGCAGCGCCAGCGAATCTACTGCAAAAGTAGCGCCGCGGCGCGAGGGTGGGGGAGCCATAGACGAACAGCCGGCGCCTTTGCTGGAAGGGCTATCGCAGTCGCTGTCGCAACGCCTGCAACAGGCCAACAACAGCCTGGTGCGCACGCTGAATACGGCCGTGGGCCAGGTGAGCGAAACGCCCTTCCAGCTGGTATGGCGCGGCGCCAAAGGAGCCGGCAAGTTCACCTGGGACGCCACGACGACGTCTCTGGAAATCATGGACGACATTCTGGACGCGGCCTCTTCCGGAGGCGGCAGCAGTAGTTACCGCGGCCCCTCCGGCGGCAGCCGCTCCTCCAGCCGCAGCAGTTGGGGATCCAGCCGCAGCTCCAGCATCAGCCGCAGCAGCAGCTCGCGCCGCAGTGGCGGCGGCGGCAGCCGCGGCTTCGGGCGATAGGATAGAGATGAAAGGACTTTTTCGGCCCCGCTTCAGGGTCAGGATTCGGTGCTGCTTGCAGGAGCCAGCTCCACATCCTGGCTCTCTTTTTCTGTAGCGTCGGGGACCTGTTCTTGTTGCGGCGCCATTGTCAATTCTGCATCGGGCCAGGGGGGCAACCCTAACAGCTTGCGGTGTACGTAGAGGCCCACCACCTTCACCGTGGCGATCAAGGGCACGACAACCAACGCGCCGAGCAAGCCGCTGAGCATGAGGGCGCCGATCAGGCCGGCGAAAACCACGCCGGGGTGCAGGTGCAACTGGCGTCCGAGAATCTGCGGTCGCAGCCACAGGTTATCCAGCTGCTGAATCGCCGTGTACAACAACACCACCAGCACCACAAATCCTAGCGGAGACCAGCGCAGCAGGCCGAAACGAAAGAGGCCCACGATCAGCAGCGTGCCCAGGGCCATGAGCCCGAAGATCAGCAGGAACATCAGTATCTGGATGCGCATGAATCTGCCCCACACCCAGTTAACCTTGTCCACCAGGCGTTCAATCTCCGGCTGGTGCTCGGCGGGCAACAACTGGATCAACCAGGGTTTGACGCGCGGGCCATCCTTCAAGAAATAGTAGGACATCACTATTACGACCAAAGCCCACACCAGGTTGGTGGTGACGGTTGAGAGAATGTTCAGAGAGCCGCCGGGTAGCGTGGCCAATAGATCAGAGCCCAATCCCTGCAGTTGACCCAGCAGATCTTGCGGTTGCAGCCGAAAGCCCAGAATGGTGATGGGCCGGAACAACCAATTCTGGATCTCCTGCGCGGCCGTCAGAAAATCGGTCCCCAGGCGGCCCACCCAGTTGAAGGCCACCGTGCCCAGCGCGGCTGGAATGGATAAGAGAATCAGCATGGCGGCGAAGAAAACGAGGTTGGCGGCCTGAAAGCGCTCCAGGTGGGTGCGGTCCACCAGAAAGCGAACCGGGGGATCGAGCAGGTAAGCGATGATGGCGGCAATGAACAGCGCGTTCACCAGCGGGGCCATGAGCACCGCCAGCGAAATCACAGTTCCCAGAGCCAGAAGGATAACGAGTATGCGCGTTGTGTTTGACCAGTTAGTGTCCATAATCCACTCCCCTATTGTAGCATGTTCACCCTGAGCACAGGGCACTTTTCATTGTACTCCTCTCATCATCTGGCGTGCGGCGCATCTGCACATCGCCAGCATATGGTACTGACTCAGAGTGTTACATCGTGTTTGCTCGATCAGTTATAATTCGCACCTGTACCACGAACAAGTCAATTCAAGTTCATAAACACTGTAAGGGTCCATTATGGGTATTGCCGCCGATATTGCCACAATTATTGTCGCCGCGCTGATCGGTGGACTGGTCGCACAGCGCCTGCGGCTGCCGCTGATCCTGGGTTACATCCTCGCCGGCGTATTGCTGGGACCGTACACCGGCGGAGTGACGGTCAGCAGCGTGCACGACATCGAGCTACTGGCGGAAATCGGCGTGGCTCTGCTGCTCTTCGCCCTGGGCATTGAGTTTTCGCTGGAGGAGTTGCAACCGGTGCGGCGCATTGCCCTTATCGGCGCTCCCATACAGATGGTGCTGACCATCCTGCTGGGGGTAGGGCTGGGACGGCTGCTGGGTTGGAGCTGGATTGCGTCCGTGTGGTTCGGCGCGCTCATTTCCCTGTCCAGCACCATGGTGATCCTCAAGACGTTGATGGAACAGGGCCAGATGGGCACGCTGTCCAGCCGGGTGATGATCGGCATGCTCATTGTCCAGGATCTGGCGGTCGTGCCCATGATGATTGTTCTTCCGCAGCTCAGCGACCTGGAAGCGGGCCTGCCGGTCTTAGGGCTTGCCGTGGTGCGCGCGGCGCTGTTTTTGGCGGCGATGATCCTCATCGGCACCAGGCTCCTGCCGCGGCTCATGGTCTATATTGCGCGCTGGAACTCCCGCGAGCTGTTCCTGCTGGCTGTGACGGCGATTGGGCTGGGCATCGGCTACGCCACCTATCTGGTGGGCCTCTCCTTTGCTTTCGGCGCTTTCGTGGCGGGCATTGTGCTCAGCGAATCGGAACACAGCCACCAGGCGCTCAGCGAGATCATCCCCCTGCGCGATCTGTTCAGCATGTTCTTCTTTGCGTCCGTAGGGATGTTGCTGGACCCTGCATTTTTCCTGGAGAACCTGGGTGCCATTCTGCTCTTGGTGGTCCTGGTGTCTACCGGCAAAAGCCTTATCTTCGGCACGATCACCAGGGGGTTTGGCTATAGCAACGTAATGCCTCTGGCGGTTGGTCTGGGGATGTTCCAGGTCGGCGAATTTTCTTTCGTACTGGCGCGCGTCGGCGTCAGCACCAACTCCATTGACGATGAACTCTACGCCCTGGTGCTTGCGGTGGCCCTGGTAACGATGATCCTGACGCCGTTTGTCACGCGCGCCGTTTCGCCCCTCTACGAGTTACAGCGGCGCTGGTTTCCGCGAGAG
Organism: Chloroflexota bacterium; assembly: GCA_048620455.1. Taxonomy (GTDB): domain Bacteria; phylum Chloroflexota; class Anaerolineae; order Promineifilales; family Promineifilaceae; genus JAAYYY01. The sequence continues at coordinate 5,426 of JBMCFH010000059.1, forward strand.
CCGGTGGACACGGTTACGCTTCCGGAAGAAGAGCTGCAGGATCACGTAGTAATTGTGGGCGCCGGACGCGTCGGACAATATGTGGCGCGTGTTTTACAGCAACTGGACATCCCGTTCCTGACCATAGAGATCAACCAGCAGCGAGTGGAAGAGTCTAAGGAACTGGGTATCACCGTTCTCTACGGTGACGCCTCTCAACCGATCGTGTTGGAGGCGGCGGGCGTAGAAGAAGCGCGTCTGCTGCTGTCGACGGCGCCTTCTATTGTGACCACCCAGACCATCGTCAGCCACGTGCGGCGGATGAACCCGGAGCTGCACATCGTGGCCCGCGCCGAGGGGTTGCAACAGTTGCAGGCGCTGCAGGAGATGGGCGTTTATGAAGTGGTGCAGCCGGAATTTGAAGCGGGCCTGGAGATCACACGACAGGCATTGCTGCACATGAACCTGGCGCCTTCGGAGATCCAGCAATTTACCGATTCGGTACGCCGCGACTTATATGCACCGCTGTACGAATCCCACGGGGAGTATGATCTGGTGGCGCAGCTACAGAATGCGCAACGCCTGCTGCAGCTGAACTGGGTCACACTGAGCGACGATAGCCGGCTGGTGTGGCACACGATCGGCGAGATGCGCATCCGACAACAAACGGGCGCCGCGATCGTGGGCATACTGCGATCCGGGCAGCTGCTGACCAATCCCGGACCCGAGGAACAACTGCTGCCTCAGGATCTGATTGGCGTGCTGGGTAATCCGGAGCAGTATGACCGTTTCAGGTCGCTGGCGCAGCTGGATGACGGCAGGCAGGTCTAGGTACGCCTCGTAGGCGCTCCTCAACGTTACCTGCGGCGTCTTGCTTCTGGTGGCGGTATTGTGGCGCCGCAGTAGGGGCAGGATACCGCTTCCTCCACCTTCTCAGGCGGAACCAGTTGTTTGCGTTTGCAGTTGGGGCAGACTCGCCTGCGGCGCTTTAGCGCGCGCATGGTTGCCGCGAGCAAAGGATTCATGTCAATCTCGATCCAACAGCGGATCGGTGCCCGGACGAATGGAAATCCAGGTAAACCAGATCAACAGCAGGATGAAAACCACAGAGCCAACCCAGGTCCATGTACCTCCGTCGCCAAGGTATATCATGAGTACGGAGGCAGTAGATAGCACGCCGACGACGAGCAGCTGCCCGGTGTTTACGCCGGTATGTAGCTCGCCCGTAAAGCGTTCTGTTGCGGGTCGCAGAATACCCTGGTCTTGCAACATCGTCTCCGACTCAGGTTCGATGTCACGGTAACCGCCGCGCACGTAGTTCAGAATCTGGCGAAGGCCGAAACCGAGCAGCGGGGTGCGCGGGCGGATGAGGGCCACAGGGACGTCAATCCTTTCCGCGATCTGCGTCGGCTTGCTGCCAAAGAAGCGCCGCTTGAGCCAGCTATCTCGTGTTGCGCCCAGAATGACGTAGTCGTGCCGTTTGGCTTCTTCGGCGATGGCGCTGACCGGGCCGGAGTCGGTCAGGGTTTTGTAGCTCAGCGTGCCCTTATACTTGGGGTATTGCGCTTCGAACAACGTTACCTGATCCTGTAGATCCTGAATGACGCCTTGTTTGCGTTGCTCAGGCGTGTCATGGCTGAATACGTGGAAAATCGTCTTTTGCGCCGTGTTTTCGCCGGTCAACAAGCCCACCGTCTCCAGCGCAAAGCGGATCTGGCGCGGATCCAGAACCGGGATCAGGATGCTGTCGGGCACTGCGTGCAGCTCCTGTTGCACGATGAGCACGCGGCAGTTGACGCGGTCGATAATCTCGTCGATGTTCTTGCCCAGCGTAACATCCGAGTCGTGCGACCGTCCCTGCCAGCCCATGATTACCAGGTCGGCGTCGCGTTCCAGCGCGGTCTCGACAATGGCGTCGGCGATATCGTGGGCGATGCGAATGACGACCTCGACGGGCACGTTCTCATCTTCCAGCATCTCCAGCGCCTTGTCCGTCAGATGGGAGCTGCGGTCGATATATTCGCGCCCGGCCGAGAGCGGCAACTGGCTGGGCACCGCGATCACATGTAACAGAGACACGACGCCATCGTGCCGGCGCGCCGCGTTCACCGCCGGTTCCAGCAGTCCCGGCAGGGAGTCGGGGTTAGCAATAGGTACCAGCACATTGTACTGTTCAGGATCGATCTGGCGCGGAATGAGCTTGGACTCTGAAATGACCGGAGCGCGGACGCCTTCTTTCTCTCTGGGTCGTGCGTAAATGTAGAAGAGGATCGTCCCCACAACGATCCATATGCCGGCAAATACCCAGGCAATGGGCGAGTAGTTGAACATGAATACAGCCAGGAACAGTTTGGTGATGATCCCGATGATGGGCACGATGGGGAAGAAGGGCATCAGATAACCGTAATTGAGGCGATCGCCGTACTTATGGCGCAGGGTGACGACAGCCACGTTTACCTGCAGGAAAAGCAGGAGGAACATAATGTCGGCTGCCGCTGCCACATCTTCAATGGGAATGGCCAGGGCCATAAACAAAATGAGAATGCCGCTCCACATCAATGCCTTGTGAGGGGTGCGCGTTCTGGAATGGACCTCGCCAAAGGCGTCGGGCAGATTTCTGTCGCGGCCCATGGCAAACGAAACGCGTGTGGAGGAAAAGGTGGTGGCGTTGAGCGCGCTCATCGTGGATAGAATGCCGCCGATAAGGAGCAAGAACGTGCCCAGGGGCATGAACTGTCGCGCCGCTTCGGCGACACCAAGCTCGGCGTGATCGGCCAGCCATTGGTAGGTGGCCTGGCTTGTTTCGGGATTGACTGCGCCCAGCGTGACAAAGGCCACCAGCATATAGATAGGAACGACGATGGCCAGCGAGAGGAAGACGGCTTTGGGGATGTTGCGCCGCGGATTTTTCACTTCCTCGCCCGCCTGCACAATGATTTCGTACCCCTCAAAGGCAATGAACGTCAGGCCCATGGCTGTAACAACACCGGCCAATCCTTCGGGGGCGAAGTTCTGAAACTTCTGCAAGTAGTCTGGATTTTGAAAGATAGCCCACAGACCGCTGGCGATAAATATGGCCAGGATGATCACTTTGAGGACGGTGACGATATTCCCCGCCATGCCTGTCTCGGAGGAGCCGCGGAAGTTAATATAGAGAAATAGTAAGACAACGAATACAGCCAATCCCTTGTGCGCAATTTCCTCCGGAACTCCTAAGGTGGGCACGTTGAACACTTCGAGCATAAGGTAAAGATAAGAACCAAAACCCAGTCCATACAGGCTGCCGGCGACGGCGTGCGCAAACCAGCTCATCCAGCCGGCAAGAAAGGCATTGGGGCCGGGGAGCCCTTCCTTTACCCACAGGTAGCCGCCACCCGCTTCGGGGATGGCCGAGCCCAACTCCGCGTAGACCATAGCCGTGAAAATGGTCACGATGCCGTTGAGGGCGAAGGAGAGAATGAGCGCCGGCCCGGCAGCGCCGGCGGCGATGCCGGTCAGAACAAAGATGCCGGCGCCAATCATCGCTCCCACCCCGATCATCGTGATATCAAACAACGATAAATCACGACTCAATTCTACTTGCGGGCTGGACATAAAGGCTCCTTTTGCTTGACGCGATTAATGAGCGTATTCTATTGGCTTCCACGGGCCCGTCAAGCTGAGATCAGCCTGGCGTATCGCAATTAATTATGAGTGAGTCACTACTTTAGGGCGGCGTAAACCAGAGGTTTTGGGCAGGCCCGGCGCCACGCTCAGTCCGGACGTCAACCGGTTTCTTTTTGCTTGCGCCAGTAACGCAGGAGGCCGTCCACGGACATGAAAAGGGGGTTGGCTGCCTCGTACTTAGCGAAGTCATCGGCGGGCATGCCAGCCGCCAGAGCCCGCTCGCGATTCCAGGCCACGTAGGCCTCGACAATCTGCTCTCGCTCCTTGCCTCGCTCCATCTGCTCGCGCACAAAGCCGGCTGCCGCTTCCATCATCTCCCGTAGTTGGCGTAGATGGGGACCCACGTCGTCCACACGCCCGAAATGGGTCAGGTAGAGGGCCTGCAGTTGCTCGGCTTCCAGGCGATCCAGCGTCTTCTTCCAGGCCTCGAGGTCCAGTTCCGGCGGCGGCGCCGGCAGGGAAACCCAGTTGCTGCCCGGCACCCGTACGCCCGCAGCGTCCCCGCTAAAGGCTATCTCGCCCAGCCGATAGACGTGGTGGTGCCAGGCGTGTCCCGGCGTATCCAGCGCCGTCAGCGTGAGGCCGGCAACCTGCACGACATCGCCATCTTCCAGGGTCACGACGTTCTCTTGCGGCGCGGGCGCTGCCTCGCCCCACAGCATCTCCATCTGATCGCCATAGATGCGCCCCGCGCTGCGCCACAGGCGAGAGGGGTCGATCAGATGTGGAGCGCCAACGTGGTGCACGTAGACGGCGACGCCGTGCTGCGCCCACCAGCCGGCGGCGCCGGCGTGGTCCAGGTGGATGTGTGTGACCAGCACCGCGTCCAGCTGCGTTTCACTTACGCCCCGGCGCGCCAGCTCCTGGCGAAGCTGCGGCAGCGTGCTCATCGGCCCGGTTTCTACCAGCAGCCACCCTTCGGGTCCCTGCACCAGATAGCAGGCGACGGCCTGCGGCACACCCTGGAACTTCAGATCGATGGTGTGAATGGTCATGGTTCAATCCTATCGTGTGACTTCGTTATAATAGAAGCTTATATCTGGCTTGTATCTACTGTCAATTGACAAAGGATCAGCCCAATGTTAGCTTTGGTGTAAAGGAGTGCCAATGGACGCTGACTTTATCGGAAAAGAAGAATTAGAAAAGATAATGAACGAGGATGGCGACGCCTGCGTCTCGATCTACCTGCCGATGGCCCGTGTGGGACCTGATGTGCAGGGCAACCGCATTCAGTTAAAAAACGCCCTTGACGATGTAGAGAAGCAGCTGCGCGAGCTTGGCTGGCGCAGGCCGCAGATCGACGACTTGCTGGAGCAACCGCGCAAGTTGCTGAACGATAGTCCTTTCTGGCAACACCAACTGGATGGACTGGCGCTGTTTATCTCAGCCGACTATTACGAGACCTATCGGCTGCCGCTGCATTTCGAACCGCTGTCCCTCGTGGGCCAGCGATTCCACATCAAACCACTCCTGCCCCTGTTCAGCGACGACGGTCGCTTCTATGTTCTGGCGCTGAGCCAGAACAACGTGCGCCTTTTTCTGGGCACGCGCACCGTCGTGGATGAGATAGAGCTGCAGGACATTCCTCTTAGCCTGGCCGAAGCGCTGAGCGAAGAGGATCCCGAAGCACAATTGCAGCACCATACCACGACGTCCGGTGCCGAGAGCCGCGGAGGGCCAGAGGTGGTGCACCACGGTCACGGCACACCGGACGACGAAGAGCGACACAGGGTGCGCCGCTATTTGCAGATGGTGAGCAAGGGTGTGGAGAAGCGATTGCAGCAGGATCAGGCGCCCCTGGTGCTGGCTGCTGTGGATTATCTGCATCCGATCTATAAGGGTGTGGACAGCTCGCCCCACGTGCTGGACGAGGGTATTACGGGCAACCCCGACCACCTGAGCGCCAAAGAGTTACACGAGAAGGCCTGGGAGATTGTAGAGCCGATCTTTACCGAGGCAAAGGATGACGTGGCTCGGCGCTACAAGGAGTTAGAGGGTAGCGATCAGGCCTCAGATGAACTGGCGCAGATTGTACCGGCTTCGTTCCAGGGCCGCGTGGACGCGCTGTTTGTTGCCCTCAAAACGCAGGAGTGGGGCACGTATAATCCGGAAACGAACAGCATTTATCTTCACGATACGCGCCAGAATGGGGATGAAGATCTGCTGGACTTCGCCGCGTTACAGACGCTGGCGAATGGCGGCACCGTATATGCTGTGAGCAGCGACGAGATTCCGGGGACGGGATCTGCCGCCGCTGTCTTCAGATTCTGATTGCCCCTGAGTCATAAGAAGGGTGGGGCGCCTCTCCGGCGCGCCCCACCGTCACCCAGATGAGGGCAGGGAGCCCTTTCCGCCTGAAACATATCGCCATTTATATCCCCGGCCTATATCAGGACATATGGTATTGCCCTGTCCTATGCTCTATTCTCAATGGCAGCAGGGGAGTTCTGTATGAGTGAAATTGAGGAATTGGAGACAGTGTAAGGCTTTGAGTGTCAGGAGAGATCATTCATGACTCTTGAGGAGCATAGCGCACTTTTAGAAAAGCTAATCGAAGAGACGCAGGAGAGCGCGCGAGGGTTTTTGAGCGCGCAGAGCGACGTCACCGACGAAGACCTTTCCCAAAAGTTTGACGCGCTGACGGCGAAACGCGTAGAAATCGTCGACGACTTACAACGAGCGGCGCGGCGACTGGGTAGTGAAAGCGAACCGCAGGAAGAGTCGAGCCCTCTGGAAGCGTTGGAACGTGGCTGGTTGAGTATCAAGGCGGCGATGACCATCGAGCATGACAAGACAGATGCCATCGTTCTTGCCAACCGCGTAGAGAAAGAGGATGCGGTGCTGGCGTCTTATGACGAGACTTTGCAGGAGTCGTTGCCGCCAGACCTGGAGCAATTGCTTCAGCGCCAGCGCCGGCAGATTCGGGAAACGCGAGAGGAACTGGCGCAGTTGGAGGAGGCGGTTCGATCCGCGTCAGATTATGAACGCTGAGCAGCCTTCGCGAATTAAGCTAGAGCAGGTGGTTGACTGGCGCGCTGCAGTGATGGCGGGCCTCGTCGCCGGCGTCGTTTTTCTCATCCTGCAGATGGTCGGTCGGGCAATCGTCACCGGCGGCAGTGTGTGGCTGGCCCCTCATTATATCGCAGCTATCATCCTGGGAACCGAGGCCTTGCCGCCGCCCGCGCCTTTCGATCCACTCGTGATGCTGATCGCCATTGTCCTGAACACGATCCTCTCATTGATCTTCACCCTGATTCTGGCGGCGATTATCCACGAGTGGCAGCTCATTACCGGCGTCATCGTCGGGGCCCTGTTCGGCCTGGCGCTGTATGCCATCAACTATTATAGCCTGAGCTACTTTTTCCCCTGGTTTTATCCCATTCGTACCTGGGTGGACGTCGCCGCGCACGTGCTTTTTGGCGCGATTGCCGGCGGCATCTATGAGTATCTCGAGATCGAACGATTTGTAGTGGAGCGAGGTGACTGATGGTTAGATCGCGTTCCGGTGGCGGTCGCGGCTGTCTCAGCAACGGGCGCATTATCATTGCCCTTGTGGTCGCCGCTTTTTCTGTGGTCTCCTATCTGGGGTCACAGGCGTATAATCCGGTTACGGGCGAGGATCAGTACGTGGCTCTCAGCAGAGAACAGGAGATTGCGCTGGGTCTGCAAGCCGCGCCCGAAATGACTTCTCAGTATGGCGGTTTGGATCCGGACGAGCAGGCGCAGGCGCTGATAGACGAGGTGTGCGAGCGCATATTGCAGAGTAGCGACGCCGGCGAGAGTGACTATCCGTTTGAGTGTCACCTGCTGGACGACGAGGAGACGATCAACGCCTTTGCGCTGCCCGGCGGGCAGGTGTTCATCACCGCCGCACTCTTTGATCGCATGGAGACAGAAGGGCAGCTGGCGGGGGTGCTGGCCCATGAGATTGTTCACGTCGTGGCCCGGCACTCCGCGGAGCAGATGGCCAAGGCAGAACTGTCCCAGGGACTGACGGGAGCGGCAGTGATTGCCACCTACGATCCCGACGATCCGTCCACGCAACGCACGGCGCAGGTGGCGGCGCTGATTTCGCAGGTGGTGAACCTGAAGTTCGGGCGTGACGACGAGCTGCAATCAGACCGGCTCGGTGTGCGCTATATGGCGCAGGCGGGCTACGACCCTCGCTCCATGCTGGACGTGATGGAAGTGCTGGCAGGGGCCAGCGAAGGCCAGCGTCCGCCTGAGTTCTTCAGCACACACCCCAACCCCGAAAATCGCATGGAGAATATCGAGGAGGCCATCCGTGAGGAATTCCCCAACGGCGTTCCCGACGATCTTCAGGCGCAGAAACCCGGCCTGCCGCAGGGTGTGGTCGTTTTCTTGTCGCCGGAATCGTAGACTGTAGAGGAACAAGGCAGGCGTGGGCAAATGTATCGTTTTCTATATCTGCCTTTTATATCCTAGCACAGGCAATATCTCTAATAGCGGGATAGCCTGCGCTATGTGTGCGTATTGGTAGCTATTCATGATGAAATGAGCAGCCGGACTGAACGATTCTGACACAGAAGAACTTGCACTAATTTCCGGTGGAGGAGGTTAATGACATGAACGGCAATGAGGAAATGCTTCGTCTGGAAAACATTGATTATAGCGGCTTTCCCGCCGCGAATGTGGGCAGCAGCGAGCGCCTGGCGTCCCTGGTGGGCGGACTGATACTTGTGGTGTTGGGAGCGACGCGCAAGTCGATCTCCGGCCTGGGTGCGGTGGCGGGCGGCGCCTATCTCGTCTATCGCGGGCTGACCGGGCACTGCTTCGGCTACCAGGCGCTGGGACTGAATACCGTGCGGCATGGGCAGCGACATCTGCCTGCCGATGAACCACCGCCGGCGAGCGTAGCAGAGGGTGATGAAGTGGCTGAGGCCTCGTGGGAATCTTTCCCTACCAGCGATGCGCCTTCCTGGACCATGGGACGTGAGAGGCGCGAAGAGTAAGGATTGGAATGCAGCTTAGCAAGCGGCCGATGGAGTGGCTTGCTAAGCAAAAATTTGGAGGATTGAGAAATGGCTAAGCAGGTAACGAAAACGATTATTGTGAAAGCGGACGTAGCCGACGTCTACAATATCTGGTCTGACTTTGAGAACTTTCCACACTTCATGAGCCACGTAAAGTCGGTGAAGAAGCTGGGTGAACGGACCAGCGAGTGGACCGTGAGCGGTCCGTTGGGTACGAGCCTGACCTGGAACGCGGAAATGACGCGGGATGAAGAGAACAAGCGCATCGCCTGGAGCAGTAAGGATAAAGAAGGGTCTGTAACAACCAGCGGACAGGTCACGTTCAATAACCTTCCCGAGAACGAAACAGAAGTGACCGTTCTGTTGCAGTACAACCCGCCGGCAGGCAAAGCGGGCGAAGTGGTCGCCAGGCTTTTCGCCAATCCGGAGGAGAAATTGAAGGAAGATTTGCGCAATTTCAAATCTTTCGCCGAGGGCATGTACGATCGGACGGCCAAACGGCGCTAGGAGCGGATGGCGCTAGAAGCGGACATCTCTAAAAGCAGACGCTGCCAGGAACGAGGAGAGGATGTTATAGTGAAAACGGTAATTGGCGTATTCATGGATACGACGCAAGCAGAAGATGCTGTTGATGCCTTGATGGAAGCCGGATTCGACGGGGATGAATTGAGCCTGCTGGCGCAACGAGAGGCGTTGGACGAAGTGATCGACGACGATCGGGAGGAATCAGCCGTGGAAAGCGCCAGCGCCGGGGCCCTGGGTGGCTCGGCGTTGGGAGGTTTGATTGGTTTGATCGCCGGTGCCAGCACTCTGGTGGTTCCCGGCATTGGACCTGCACTTGCAGCCGGGACCTGGGCCACGGTTCTGGGGACGACAGCGGCGGGGGCCGGCGTTGGTGCGGCGTATGGCGGCCTCGTGGGGGGGCTGATCGGTTTTGGCGTTGCTGAGGAAGAAACCCACGTCTACGTGGAAGGGATCGAGAAGGGTGGTGTTCTGATTGTGGTCCAGCCCGAAGATCCGGACCGATTGACGACGGCGAAAAATATCATGAACGAGCACGATGGTATTGGCGTGGACGTCGTCCAGCAACCCAGTACTTCCTGAAGTCAGTTGCATATCGGTGGATTGCTCGATTTTTGGAGATCCCTGAAAATCCAGGGATCTCTGTTTTTCTCTTGCTTTTGTTTTTTTAGAATAATCCCTTTTAATGGGTGCAAGTAATTTCCGGCCGTTGTTTGCGTCTTTCATTTTCGTTTTATTCTCGTCTCGCGCGCCGGTAGAATGTGCCACACGCGGTGCTGGTGAACCGTTGTGGTGCTTTGCCAATAGAGGTCTTTCTCTGGCGAATGGTTGTAGGCCCGCGCCGCAGCCTGTCCATGTTCGTAGAAACGGGCCACAGGGCGTTCGTGGCCCTGCTCAACAACCTCTTTCTTGCCGTTCCCCGTTATCCCTTTTGTAAACAGGTCTACAAGCTGGCGGTTGATCCGTTTTCTACTGCTGGTGACTTGCTGGTCGTGAGGTCCTACGTAACTGTTCGGTAGTTGCCAGGCGACGTAAGTGGCGCCGGCAGCGCCCGTTCTGCCCTGATGATCTGTAAATTGGAAAACGCCGGTGCCCTGGCGCCAGGCCCGTTCCTGGACCGCTTCCTGTGTGTAGCGGGCGCCGAGGGCCCAGTTCTGGCGAGGCTTGATGCCGGCCTCTGCTTCATACTTGTGCTGGCTGCGCCGGGAAACCCCTGTCAGCTCTTCCAGGCATTGGCGCGAAATGGGTCGGTTGTGGCGGCGCCCGCTGTGGTAGCTGGCGTAGAAGTGCGCTCGAACGGAGCCAATTGAATCCACTAATACGTCTACGTCTACGTCGACGGCCCTGGCGGTGAGCCGTGGCACATTTAGCGCCGCCGCGACCTTTGCCGTGGCCCGCAACCAGATGCGGCCCTCGGACGCCGGACCCTCGTCCCGTTGCCAGAACAGGCCGTCGCCCTGGGCCAACAGGTTGCGCAGCTGGCGCCAGCCACAAACGCGCAGCGGGCTGTTCTTGCCCGCGAGCTGCTGGCGCGCCGCGCTGGCCTCGATCCAGCCGCGCCCCTGCACGTCCAGGTGGCGTAACAAAAGCCAGATGCGGCCCGCCGCTTCCACGTTCCGGCGCAACATGGCGATGGCCAGGTCGGGAAACAGAAGGACGGTTGGCGAAAGTTGCTCTTGAGCAGGACGGGCGTTTGCCAGTTGCGGCGTGGATTCTGTCTCAGCCGCTGGCTGTGGCGGGCGCGGGAGCCAATGCCGGTGGGCGGCGGCGCTACGGCGCGCGGCCGCTTCCCGCCGCTGGTGGGCCTGGCGCAGTGATCTGGTCAGCGCTTCGCTTTCCCAGCCAAGGCGGGAGGGAAGGTCGGCGACGATCACCGAAGGCTCAGCCTCTGTCCGGTTGTTTGCAGAAGGGTGGTGGGAGGTCAGGCGTCCGCAGGCATCGGTCAGGATCGGTAACTGTTGTTCCTGGCGTTCCTGCCGGCGTTGGAGGCGGCGTTGTTGTAATTGCTCTTGCGCTGCTGCCAGTCTGGCGGAGATGGCAGCGCCGGTTGCTTGCGCCACGATGCACGCTTTCCCCGCGCAAGAGCATGGCGATGCCGGCGCGCACTCATCCGCCGCTCACGACATAACGCGAACGTTGACAGTGTTGCCTGCGTGTGCTATGCTCTTTACGCAACTAGGTAGGCTGCCCGGGGCGTAAAAACCCCCTCCCCAATTAAGGGGCACTGTGATGGGTGTTGGCGGCACCCTTTACAGTAATGGGCAGTTTAACTGGGACAAGGCCATGCGTTTTATACGCCTGGCCTTTTTGCTAGGGCGTGGTTTACTCTGTTCAGGATTCAGGAAAGGGAAGCACTAAGCGACCCAAGATTTTGAATGCGAAGTTCCCTTCCCCAATTCATTGTCTATATTGGACTGTTTAAAGTACAATATGTTGGCCGAGAGGCACTGACCACGACCTGACTGGAGTCTATCAGAATTAGAAGGGCATGTCAACACATCTATAGGCTATAGATTTGATTTTTCCCCCGTATTCTCGTACAATAAGCTTAAAGATTTCCTTTTGTTGCCCAATATAGGCTATATAGTGGCTGTTCCTAGGATATAAGCATGATTGATGAAGTGAATCCCGCACTAGAACTTGAGCGTTTCGCTCAACCAAATTGGGACCGTCTGGGCGTTGTCATGCCGCCCTTTAGCATCGAGGCCGATCCGCGCTTCATGTATATTTCGGATGACACGCGGCGCGCACTGTCCAAAGTGAGCTTCATGGTTGAGGCCGGGCAGGGGGCCTCGGTGGTGGTGGGCGAGGTGGGAACCGGCAAGACAACGCTGGCTTCCTGGTTCCACAGCCGCTATCAGCGCCGGCCTGACTTTGTCGCTGCGCGGGTGGACGAACCGCCAAAGCGCAGCGGTCTTTTGCTGTTGCGTCGTATCGCCTCCGAGTTTAATTTGCGCACGAGGCGGGCGACGGAGGACCAGTTGAACGAGTTCCGCTCGTTCCTGGTGCGGCAAAGCGAGAAAGGCGTGCTGCCTCTCATTATTATTGACGAGGCGCACGAACTGGGCGTAGAGCAGTTTGTGGAATTACGGCGGATGCTGAACTTTCGCGATCCGCAGGGTGGCAAGGCGTACCAGTTGATCTTGCTGGGCCGTCCGGAGCTGGACATCAACCTGCGCGACGTGCCCGATTTCAACGACCGTGTGGCCACCCGCTCGTCGCTGGATCCGCTGACGCCGGATGACACCAAGGCGCTCATCGAGTACCGTCTTCTGGCAGCCGGCCGGGATCCACGGCAGCGGACGCTGTTCACCAACGACGCTATTTTGCCTGTATGGCGCGAAACGCGCGGCTATCCGCGCAGCATTTGTCTGCTCTGCCTGCACCTGTGCCTGGAGTTATTGGACGAAGGCGGCGATCAGATCAATGAGGAGTTTGTTGTGGATTTCCTCAGCAAACACCAGAGCTATCGGCGCCTGGAGGATAATTTGTGAGTAAGAGTAGCGGTGAGAAGGACAGCACATTAGCAGCGCTTCTGCGCGACAAGCCGAAGAGAGGACGGCCGCCGCGCGAGGTCAGCCGCGAAAATGTGTACGTAGAACTTTCCAGAGCGCAGAAGGAGCACCTTAGCTCGCTTGGCGAGCGGCTGCCCGCCGATTTTGTGCGGGCCGACGTCGCCGACCTGGCGATTATGGTCCTGGCTGCGCGGCTGGAAGGCCTGCGTCGTGCTGTCGCCGGACGGACGCGTGAAATTCCGGAAGGCATCACCGATCTTGAAAGCCTTTACCTGTTGTGGGACCTCAAGCTGCCGCATGACGGGCAGGAGCCGAAGTGGACGTCGATCCGCGTCTCGCCGCAACAGGCCATCGATCTGGGCCGCGCGCATGGGACCCTGAATGTGCTGTTCGGGGCCACCCGTAGCGACGTGTTTGGCCTGGCCCTCTCTTTGCTGGAACACTTCGTGAAACACGATTTACCCGACCAGCAAACTCTTTCACTTCAGGAAATGCGGGAATTCATCTTCGATATTTATTTATGAGTAGCTCATAATTAAATCGCTGCCTTGAGCGCTTTTTTCCTTTTTCCATGCCGTGATCAGGGGTTATATACGGGGGGACGAGCTAAAACGGGACCTATATCTACGGGATCTAACCGATTGTCTTATCAGGCGTGAACATCACGTAAATGGGCGCAAAATCTGTGGATTCAAGGCCCTTATGTCAAAATATCTGTTTACATAAGAGCAATTATCGTCTGTTAGAAGCGCATAGATTGTGCGAATTGGCCTTGACAGGGGCATCTCCATTAAGTATACTCGGCATTCGCTTGTGGTTGAGGGATTTCTGCGAATGAGCAGCCCTCACGCAGCGGACCTTAACAACTGAAAAGTGATAGGAACTGTGCGAGGTTCCGAGATGGAACC
>JBMCFH010000060.1:0-18715 GCA_048620455.1 Chloroflexota bacterium
CCGACCTGGGCTGGGAGTTAATCGCCAGCGGCGGCACGGCGCGCCACCTGCGTGCAGCAGATCTGGACGTCGTGGACGTCGGCGAAGTCACCGGCGCGCCCGAAATGTTGGAGGGGCGCGTCAAGACCCTGCACCCCGCCATCCACGCCGGCATCCTGGCCCGCGACAGCGCCGCCGACCGCCAGGAGCTGGAGGCGCATGATCTGGCGCCCATCGACCTCGTCGTCTGCAACCTCTATCCCTTCCGGGAAACCGTGGCCCAGCCTGAAATTTCGCTACGCGAAGCCGTGGAACAGATCGACGTCGGCGGCGTCACCCTGTTGCGCGCGGCAGCCAAAAATTTCGACCGCGTCACCGTGCTCAGCGATCCCGCCGATTACCACACTGTGCTTGAGGAACTGGGCCAACAGGACCGCGTCAGCGATGAGACGCGCCGCGCCCTGGCGCTCAAAGCGTTCCGCCACACTCGCGACTACGACGAGGCTATCGCCCAATACCTGGCGCCCACCGCCGACCCCCTGCAAGAAAGCACCGATCTACCCCACACCCTGCGCCTGGAACTGGCCCAGATTGAGACGCTGCGCTACGGCGAAAACCCGCATCAACCGGCCGGTCTCTACGCCACAGATCCCGCCGCCGGCCCCCTGGGCGGCGAACTGCTACAGGGCAAACCCCTCTCCTACAACAACCTGCTGGATCTGGACGCTGCCTGGCGCGCGGCAGTGGCCTTTGATCAGCCTGCAGTGGTCATCGTCAAGCATCTGTCTCCCTGCGGCATCGCCATCCACCCCCGCCTTCTCGCCCGGGCCTTCCCCGCCGCGCTGGAAAGCGACCCCGTCTCCGCATTTGGCGGTGTCATCGGCGTCAATCGCCCGGTGGAGGAAGCCTTTGCCCACGCTGTGGGCCAGGCCGACCTCTTTGTGGAAGCCATTATCGCCCCCGCCTTCAGCCCTGAAGCGCAGACCTGGTTCGCCGAGCACAAGAAGAACTGCCGCCTCCTGGCCCTGCCCGACGTCGACCTTGCCCAGGACGAAGCCCTCAATCGCTTCGACCTGCGCGCCGTGCGCGCCGGCTATCTGCTACAGGCTCACGACGTAGGCGACCCGCCTGGCGCGGAGTGGCGCGCGGTCAGCAAACGCGCACCCACGGCAGAAGAGCTGGAAGCGCTGACCTTTGCCTGGCGCGCCATCTCCCACGTCACATCCAACGCCATCGTCTTCGCCGCGCCCGACCGCACCGTGGGCATCGGCGGCGGGCTGCCCAGCCGCGTGGACGCCGTGCGCCTGGCGGCGCAAAAAGCGGGCGACCGCGCTCGCGGCGCGGTCATGGCCTCCGACGCCTTCTTCCCCTTCCCCGACGGCCTCGAAGTCGCCGCCGACGCCGGCGTCACCGCCGTCATCCAGCCCGGCGGCTCCGTGCGCGACGAAATCGTCATCGCCGCCGCCGACAAACGTGACATGGCCATGATTTTCACCGGCGTGCGCCACTTCCGGCACTAAGCGCCAGATAGATACCGAGAACAGTTACAAACGCGGCAGAAACGCCAAATCGTGTGTTTGCCTGGCCAAAAATCAGCGTGCGAGCGATGATCGGTGGCCACCGGCAACCCGGCGTAACTGACCAAAACTTCGTGATACTGCTTTGAAGCCGGATTCCTACGAATCGTCGAGGTCTACCAGACCTTCGCGCACGGCATAGAGAGCTGCCTGGGTGCGGTTGGCCAGATGCAGCTTACCCAGAATGTTGCCCACGTGCGTGCGCACGGTGTGCTCGCTGACCACCAGTGCTTCTGCGATTTCCGAGTTCGTCCACCCACGCGCCAGGCGCTGCAGCACCTCCATCTCGCGCGGCGTTAGTGGCTCGTCCGCCAGGGGCTGTTCCGCTTCCTGCGGCCGGCGAAGTTCCTGGACCAGCTTGCGTGCAATCAGCGGGTGTAAGGACGTCTCTCCCTTGTAGACATCGCGGATCGACTTCAGCAGCTCCCCCGGGCTGGAGTCCTTGAGCAGATAACCTAACGCCCCCCGCTTAATCGCCGTAAACACCTGCTCGTCCTCCGCGTAGCTTGTGAGCACCAGTATCCGTGCCTGCGGATCGAGTTCTTTGATTTCACCAATTGCCTCCAGGCCGTCCTTCTCGGGCATCACGAGGTCGAGCAATACAACATCCGGTTGCAGCGCCCGAAATTGTCGCACCGCTTGCGCGCCGTCGGCGGCTTCTCCAACCAGCATCATTCCCGGTTCCGATGAAATCAAACCGCGCAGCCCTTCTCGAACCACGGCGTGGTCATCCGCTATGAGAACACGAATGGCGTCCCCAGCATCGTCCATAGTTACCTCCACAAAACAGCACAAAGATTGCGACGAAGAATTATACAACGAGTGAAAATTAGGCGCCCCGCGGCTCAGGCAGAGGTATACGGGCAGTGACAGACGTTCCCTCACCGGGCGTAGAGCGGATTGTCACCCCGCCACCTAGCTGCTCGGCTCGTTCACGCATGTTTGCCAGTCCCAGGCCGCTGCTTTCACCGGCGCTCGCATCAAATCCACGGCCATTGTCTTCTACCTCCAGCGCCACGGACCCTTCTTCCTGGCGCAGGCGCACGGTCACTGCCGTGGCTCTGGCGTGCTTGAGCGCGTTATTCAGCGCCTCCTGCGCGATGCGGTACAGGGCCGTCTCAACCAGTGCGGGCAGGGTCACCTCCTGCGCCGGTAGGAGCAGACGGGTACGGACGCCTGCCCGCCCTTCTACGGCATCAAGTCGCCGCTGCAGGGCGCCGACCAGCCCTTCGCGCGCCAGGGTCGCCGGGCGCAACTCATAGAGGAGCAAGCGCATCTCCTTCAGGGCCTCCTGTGAAATGTGCCCCAGCCGTTCCAGATACCCACCGACCGCGTCCCACTGCTCCGCCGCCGCAGCGCGCCGTCCGGTCTCCGCCAGCAGTGTCAGACTGTAAACCGACTGCGTCACGGCGTCGTGTAACTCGCGGGCCAGCCGCTGCCGCTCTTCCACGACCGCCAGTTCCTCCGCCCGCTGGTAGAGGCGCGCGTTGTCCACTGCAACACCTATCTGCTCGCCAATGGCTGAGAGGAGCGCAACCTCCTCCGGCGAGAAGGACCGTGCCGGCGAGCGGATCACGCTGAGCACGCCCAGTACGCGCCCTTTGGCCCGCAGCGGCACGCCAGCGTACGCCAAATCGGACAGGATTGCATCCGCATCCTGCCTCGCACCGGCCTGCAGCACCACGGGCTGCCGGGAGCGCACCACCTCTTCGACGGGCTCTCCGGTATCCATCTCATCCATCTGCGTCGCCTCGGCCTGCAAAAAACCGCTGGCGGCGGCGAGACGCAACCCATCCCCCTCTTGCGGCAGAAGGTGCACTGTGCCACGCTCTGCTTCCAGCAGGGACAACACCTGCCCCAGTGACTGCTGCAAGACAGTTTCCAGGTCCAGTGAAGCGCTGGCGACAGCCGTAACCTCGTAAAGGGCGGACAGCTCGCGCGTGCGCGCTGCCACGCGCTGCTCCAGCTCCTCACGTGAGAGTTCAACTTCGGTTGCCATCTGGTTGAATGAGTGGGCCAGCGCGCCGAACTCATCCGGCCGGTCTACAGAAATAGTCACGTCCCGCTCGCCCCGCGCGACCCGTCTTGTGGCGGAAACAAGTCGCTCGATAGGCTGCAGCACGTAGCGGCGACCGGCCACAACCGAGATCGCCACAGCCACCACAAAAAAGCTACCGAGCGTAACCAGGGCGGAACGGACGGTACCGCGCGCGCTTGCGTCAATCGACTGCGCCACGTCCTGGGCCGGCGCCGTGACTTCTGCCACAGGCGCGGCGATGACCAGGCTCCAGCCCACGGCAGGCAGAGGGGCATGGGCCAAAAGATAGGTCGATGCCGGCGTTGCCGCCGCACCCCGCTCGCCGGCCCCCATCGGCACCTCAAGCAACCCGGTCTCACCTGATCGTACCGCGTTCATCGCCTGGCGCACGGCGGGAGCGCCGGAATCGGCCAGCGGAAAGCCCAGGGTGGTCGTGATTACGTCTCCGGTGAGTAACCGGCTGCTACCGTTATCTTGCGCAGCGTCGCCCAACAATTGTCGCACGCCATGGGGCGGGACGGCAACCAGGTCGCCGTCGCCGTCGACAAGAAAGGCAAAGCTACCCGGTGTGGGTCGGATGGCCTCCAGATTGGTCACAAGATCGTGCAACGTGACGTCGACGCTGATGACTCCATGGAAATGGTCGCCGATGCCCGGAGCGTCATCATAAATGGGCGCGCTGGCGGTGACGATAGGACCCAGACCGGCGAAATCCATATATGGCTTGGTCCACACAATCCTCCGCTCCGGGTTCGCCGGCGGCGCAGCCAGACGATAGAAAGGTTGGCTGGTAAGCGCCAGGTCAGGGGGCAACCGCTCGATCAGATTCACGCGCGGATAGTAACGGCCAAGTCCCGACGGTCCAATATAGTAGGTAGCCACGACCTGCGGGTAGTAGTCCTCTAGCATGGGAAATAGGTCGTCAAGCACAGCCGAATCGCGCATCTCCCGCCGCAGCCGATCACGTAGGGCGCTGTCGCCCTCCGCGCGGCGCGCCACAGACTGGCTGATCCACACTTCCGACGCGCGTTGCAACGAGGCATCATAAAGCTGGCCCTGGGGGCCGCCGGACAGGCTCTCCAGCGGCGGCAATGGTTCCGTTGCCACCGCTTCAGACTGGGCCAGCAGATAACGCGCAGCCAGAGAAGTCAGTCCCGCCGCCTGCTTCAGCCGTTCGTTGCCCAGTTGCGCTTCCTGTTGCGCCCACAGCAACAGCTTCTCCCGACCTTCTGCCTCCAGCGCCTGCACGCTAAGGGCGGACGCCTCTGCCTGCACCGTGCGAAAGCGGTTGCGAATGAGAAGACCCGTGGCCAGCCCCAACAACAGGAAAAACAGGGCAACGGCTAATAATAGCCGCGTCGATAATCGTTGCCAGAAACGGAGCATCGTTCCAATCACCCGTAACCGGAGGGAAAGGGCATTTGAGCATACCCTTTCCCTCCGAATCACTCTAAATCGCCAGGCATTTTATCTGACGGGTTCGCGCACATGCAACGAGAGCACCAGTTGATCCAACAGACGCAGCGACGGGGTAAAGCTCTCGTCCTCTGCCTGCTGCAGCAACAGCGTTACCTCGTCCAGGTAATCTTCAAACTCAAGCTGCCCGCTGAGACCCTGGGGAGCGCCGCTCGCGTCTTCCGGCAGATCGGGATGGGCCACGGGAAAGATGGCCGCGATGTACGTTTCTCCATCGTCCGTCAGTCCCTGGAAGGTGTAGAACAGTTCGGTGTTGTTCACCGGAGTGACCGCCTGACCGTACTGCGTCAGGTAGCGAATGCCGGCGCCGCCATCGAAATCCACATACGTAAACTTCACCTGCAACATCTGTTGTGCGTTCAGCACCGGCAGAAAGGGCAGCGGCTCCTGGATGGACGCCGTACGCGTCTTCACCAACTGCTGCAGGTGGCGAATTTCCTGCGCCGCCTGCTCGCTCAAGGCCGCGTACTCCTCCGCCGGATAGACGAATACCCGGGGCGAGTGGAAGGCGTCAGAGAGCGGATATTGCTCCAGACGAAACAGGATGTGTTCTGGCGCAACGGCCCACGGAGGGCGCTGGTCGTCGGGCTCGATGGCCGGCTCCGTCTTTACCACCACACTGTCCGCCAGCGAGCGATCATAGCGAAACGTGACGGCCTCGTTTCCGGCTCGCATGGCCGGTCCGTCGCCGGCCGGCGCTTCGGCAGCGGTCACCGGTTCCGCCGCGAGCTCCACATCTGCCAGAGACAACGACCCGACCAACGCATCCAGAACGGTCAGATCGGGCAGGAAACTGGCAACGTCCGCGTCTGCCAGCAGAGTCGCCACTTCTGCCCGATACTCGTCGTAGTTCTCGGCAAAGTGACGCGGCAACGGCTCGGGGGCCGATGGCAGGTCAGGGTGAGTGACGGGGAAGAGCGCCGACACATAGTAGCGCCCATCTGCGCTCAGCCCCTGAAAGACGTAAACCAGTTCCTGGTTGTTGACCGCTGTCATCCCCTGGCTATAGTGGGCCAGAAAGCGAATCCCTTCACCGCCTTCAAACGATACGTAGTCGACCTTTGCCCGAAACGTCTCCGATGCCGGCAAAACCGGCAGAATAGGCAACCCTTCGCCCACTCCCGCTTCAATCTCCGGCTTCTCCGCCAGCAACGACTGCAGCCGCGCAACGCGCTCGCCGGCAACAGGGCTCAGTTGCTTGAATGAAGCGGCAGGAAAAACCGTCAGGGTAGGACGGTGCAGCGCACCGGCTACCGCGTAATCCTCGAACAAAAAGCGGATGTGTTCCGGCTCCTGAACCTGCACGTCTCCGGCGCTGGCCTGCCCATGTTCGCTATCCACTGATTGCGCCAGCTCTGACGCATAGTCGAAGCGAACGCCCCTGAAGCGTGCCGTCGCCGTCTCCGCGGGCGCATCCTCTATCGGATCTTCGCCGGCGGTCGCGTCGCTTCCAGGAGTGTTCAGGTCAACAGCCGGTTCCCCGTCGCCCGCCGCTGCCGCCGGTTCGCTGGCGGCCTCCGGCGTGCAACCCACGACAAAAATAATGGCAGCCGCCAGCAGCAACAGGTTGAATATGTGAATGGAAACAGTACGTAGTGATCTCATAAGCGCCTCCTTTACAGCGTGTGTATGCCTCTACAGGTTTCTTTGCGCTCATGATACCGATCTACACACCGCCTGGAATCGCCCACACGATGGGTTCTACACTCCCTCAAAGAGCCGGTTCCACACGGCATCCTACTCATTCGTTTGGACGAGTAACTACGTACAAAGGCGTAGATTCCGGGCCGGCCGCCTCCACAATCGAGACGCACCAGTCGGAGAAGCCGCCTTATTCCCCCACTTCCTCAACCCACTCCGTGTGGAAATACTCGCCCCGCGGGCGGTCCACCCGCTCGTAGGTGTGTGCGCCGAAGTAATCACGCTGCGCCTGGATCAGGTTCGCCGGCAAACGTTCGCGGCGGTACCCGTCGTAGAAAGCCAGCCCGCTGCACAGAGCCGGCGCGGGGATGCCCAGCAACACCGCCTGCGCCGCCACCTCGCGCCAGCCGGCCTCCGCCGTCCGCAGCTCCTCCTTAAAGTAAGGATCCAGCATCAACGCCGGCAGATCCGGTCGCCGCTCGAACGCGCTCTTAATCTCGTCCAGGAAACCGGCGCGGATAATACAGCCCGCGCGCCACAGCGCCGCCACAGCGCCCAGATCCAGACGCCACCCGTGCGTCTCCGCCGCCGCGCGCAGCAACATGAACCCCTGTGCGTAAGAGACGAGCGTTCCTGCATACAGCGCGCTGCCCAGATACTCCAGAAAATCGGCGCGCTCGCCCGTGAAACGCCCCGTCGCGCCGCCCAAAAGTTCCTCCGCCTCCCGGCGCTCATCCGTCAACGCCGACAGGAAACGAGCGAACACAGCTTCGCCGATCAGCGCCAGCGGAATTCCCTCTTCCAGCGCTGCAATCGCCGTCCACTTGCCCGTGCCCTTCTGCCCCGCGCTGTCCACAATCTTGTCCACCACCGGCTGCCCATCCTCGTCCTTCACCCCCAGGATCTCCGCCGTAATCTCAATCAGATAACTGTTAAGCCGCCCGTCGTCCCATTCGGCAAAGACGGCGCCCATCTCATCCGGGGTCATACCCAGCGCTAGTTGCATCAGATCGTAACTCTCGGCAATCAGCTGCATATTGCCGTACTCGATCCCATTGTGCACCATCTTCACGTAATGGCCCGCGCCTTCCTCCCCCACCCAGTAGCAGCACGGTTCGCCATCCTCCGCCTTGGCCGCCACCGCCTGTAGCAGCGGCCGGATATGGGGCCACGCTTCCGGCGCACCGCCGGGCATGATCGACGGCCCGTAGCGCGCGCCCTCTTCGCCGCCGGAAATACCCGCGCCCACGTATAACAGGCCCTTTTCTTCCAGCTCGTGCAGGCGGCGCGTGGTGTCTGCGTAGTGCGAATTGCCGCCGTCGATAATAATATCCCCCTCCTCCAACAACGGCGCCACCTGTCCAATGACCGCGTCCACCGCCGGCCCCGCCTTCACCATCAGCAACACGCGCCGCGGCCGTTTCAACGCGCCCACCAGCTCCTCCAGCGTGCGCGCGCCGATAATCGTCGTGCCCGCCGCGTCCTCCGCCATAAACGCTTCCATCACTTCCACCGTGCGGTTATAGACGGCAACCGTATAGCCATGGTCATCCGCATTTAAAGCCAGGTTGCGCCCCATCACACCCAGTCCAATCAAACCCAATTCAGCCTCTGCTGCCATGCTCATCTCCTTACGCTAACGCTCACTAATCATCACCGCCCCCACCCCTCTTATTGACCTCTCGGCCTCCTCCCCTGGCTGCCTATGGCAGCCCTTCTCCGTGTAACATTCGTTTCAGGCAGCCCCAACCCAAAAGATACCGCACTTCACTGCCTCTCACCAGCCTCCGCCACAACTTTTTTCCGTTACAATGAAAGAACAATTAACAGGAGAACGATCATGACCATGAAAGACCATATCCTCGCCGCCCTGAGAGAACAGTTCGACCACTGGCAAGAAGTGCTGGCAGGTATGAGCGAGGAAGAAATTACCACCGCCCGTCTGCCCGCCGGCTGGACCATCAAAGACGACGTCGCCCACCTCTGGGCCTGGCAACAACGTTCCCTCGCCCGCATGCAGGCCGCCGTGGCCAACCACGAGCCCCGCTATCCGCAGTGGGCCCCGGGCATCGACCCTGACCGCGCAGATAACACAAACCGGACCAACGCCTGGATCTACGAAACCTACCGCCATGACCCCTGGCCCCAGGTCTATCAGAAGTGGCGCGAAGGATTTCTGCAGCTCCTGGAGCTCGGCGAACAGGTGCCCGAACCGGCGCTGCTCGATTCCAGCCGGTATGATTGGCTCGAAGGGTACCCACTGGCCAACACCCTGTTGGCCACCTACGATCACCATCAGGAGCACCTCGACAAGTTCCTCGCCTGGCAGCGCGAGCGTGAATAGCCACTAAACTGCTGCAATCGTCCCTCCCGCGCCGCCATTTTTCCGCTACAATAAGAACAAACGTCCGAATTCTGTGCATGCTGACGGCAAGTGTCAGCAATTGCTCGACGCTCAGGCGGACCACAATCATAAAGGAGAACGCGTGAACTATCGTAGACTCGGCAGAAGCGGCGTCAAAGTGGCCCCTCTGGCGCTGGGCACCTTCAACTTCGGCCAGCGCACCCCGCCAGAAGAAGCCACCGCCATTCTGGACGCAGCCATCGACGCCGGCATCAACCTCATCGACACCGCCAACAGCTACGGGAACGGTCAGAGCGAGCGCGTGGTGGGCCAGGCGCTGGCCCGCAACGGGCGGCGCGACGACGTCATCCTGGCGACCAAAGTCCACTTTCCCGTGGGGCCCGGCCCCAACGACCGCGGCAACTCCCGCCTGCACATCATGCGTGCCTGCGAGGATTCCCTGCGCCGCCTGCAGACCGACGTCATCGATCTCTACCAGATCCACCGGCCCTCTCCTGACGTGCCCATCGAGGAAACGCTGGGCGCCCTCACCGACCTCGTGCGCCAGGGCAAGGTGCGCTATGCCGGCTGCTCCACCTACCCCGCCTGGCAGATCATGGAAGCGATCATGGTCAGCGAGCGCCAGGGGCTGACCCGCTACATTTCCGAACAGCCTCCTTATAACCTGCTCGACCGCCGCATCGAAAATGAGCTGATCCCCCTGGCCCAGAAATACGACATGGCTCTGCTGCCCTGGGCCCCACTGGGCATGGGCGTGCTCGCCGGTCGCTACGACGACGCCGAGGCCCTGCCGCCCGACTCCCGCGCCGCGCAAATCGGCGGCGTCTATGCCGAGCGCGTCACGCCGCGCGGCATCGAAGTCGGGCGCGCCTTCAGCCAGTTGGCTGCCCGAGCCGCCGGCCTCTCGCCCGCCCAGCTCGCCGTGCTCTGGACCAGGGACCAACCGGGCGTCACCGCCCCCATCATCGGCCCCCGCACCCTGGAGCAACTACAGGAAATGTTGCCCGTGCTGGAGATGAACCTGGACGACGACCTGCGCGCCGCCTGCGACGACCTGGTGCCGCCCGGCAGCGCCGTCGTCGACTTTCACAACTCTGCACCGTGGATGAAGATGAAGGTCGGCGGCTAGCAACGAGACATCCGATTTTTTCGACGGTCTTTACAGTGACACGGATGCTCGGTATGCGAAAGCTTCACAACCAGAGGGCGTCTCTGTAAAAATCGGATGTCTTCGCCAGAATGATGCTAAATCGTCTCCAATAGGCAATCAAGGGCCTATGCTAGAACTAAAAGACTTCTACCTCCTACCCCAATGCGACGCGCTCCTGCGCCAGCTATGCAGGACCGACCGCGGCCTGGTGCTGGTGACCGGGCTGGAGGCGCAAACAACGCCCACCGCAGACGCCGCCTGGCCCGTCAGGGCCGGCTTCCTGCCCAGCGGGCGCGCTACCATCTTTCGCATCCTCATGCGCGAAATGATGGAACACAGGAGGCGTGGAAAGGTGTCAGTCGTCACCCGGCGCAAGGACACCGTGCGCCTGCCCCGTTCCCTACGCCGCCGCGTCACCTTTGAGCTGGTGCAGTCGCCGGAAGAGTATGTCCAACGCATCGAATTCGCCGTGCACAGCCGGCCCCGGCTGCTCGTGGTCGATGAACTGGTCGACGCGCCAACCATGATCGCCGCGCTGACCGTCGCCCGCCAGGGCCTGCCGGTGCTGTCCCAGATGGACACCGTCTTTCGCGGCGCCACGCTCGTGTACGATCTACTGCAAGGCAAGTTGGAGCCGGACCAGGTTGAGGGCCTGGGCTGGCTGGTCAGTGTCCAACGACTGCCGACCCTCTGCCTCCATTGCAAGCAAGCGGTGTTCCCCGGCGACGAACCGTTACGCCTGGCCCGCCAGCGTTACCCCCACCTGCAACTGGAGTCCGCTGCCACATATCATGAGGCTCGCGGTTGCGAGCGTTGCGAACACAGCGGACGTCTGGGTGATGTCACTGCGTTTGACCTCTTTCACGCCGGCGGACGTCCCGCTGCCACCCTTCGCCGCCAAACCAGCGAACTGCCTTTGGAACAGTACGTCGCCTGGCTCGTCGAGTCCGGCCAACTTTCGCTGAACGATCTGCTGCAGCTAGAGACCGACCAGTTGCGCCGCACCTACTATTTGCTGACCGGCAGCCAGGAGGCCCTGGCGCAAAGTAACCGCACGCTGCAGCAAAAAGTGGCCGAACTGGAGTCCGCCTACCGCGTGCTGCAACATCACACCCAGGCGCTCGTTTCGATGCAGGAGATGAATCAGGCCCTGATTACCACCACAGACCTGCACGACCTCGCCTTTCGCGTCTGCCGCCACACCTCTGACCTGTGCGGCGCGGACCGCGCCGTGCTCTACTTCCGGCATGGCGACGGCACGGCCCAGGTGCTGGCAAGCCACGGCTGGAATCCTGCGCGCCTGCCCGATGAAGTACCGGCGGAGACGTTGGGGCTATCCGGCAGCGACGACGAGCCCCAACCGTTCGACGGCTGGCCCCCCGGCATCCCGCCGCGCCACGCCGACGTCGAAGGCGTCTACCTCTACGCCGGCCTGCGCGTGCCCCTCGTCACACAGGACGGGCCTGTGGGCCTGCTGGTGGTGCACGCCACCCAACAAAAACACTTCGAGCCCGGCGACGTCGCCCTCTTGCGCTCCTTCGCCAACCAGGCCGCGCTGGCCCTGCAGCGCGCCGGTCTCATCCAGCAATTACAGGCCAAAATCGCCGCCCTGCATGCCGCCCAGGCCCAACTGGCCCAAAAAGAGCGCATGGAGCGCGAGCTGGAGCTGGCGCGGCAGGTGCAACAAAGCGCGCTGCCTCGCGCCGTGCCCCGCGTCCCCGGCTACCGCTTTGCCATGCGCAACGAACCCGCGCGCCAGGTCGGCGGCGACTTCTACGACCTGGTAGCTCTGGATGAAGACACCTTCGCCCTGACCATCGCCGACGTCTCCGACAAAGGCATGGGCGCCGCCCTCTACATGGCCCTCTCCCGCAGCCTACTGCTCTGCGAAGCGCGCCTCTCGCGCAAACCGTACGACGTGCTCTGCAGCGTCAACCAGCTCCTGCTGGAGCTCGGCGAGCCCAACATGTTCGTCACCGTCTTCTACGCACTGGTCGAGCGCGCCAGCGGGCGCATGACCTACATCCGCGCCGGACACGATCGCCCCCTGCTCTTCCGCGATGACGACGTACAGGAGCTGGACGGCCGGGGCATGGCCCTGGGCCTGCTACCGGCCCACGAGTTTGAAATGGCCGAAGAGCAGGTGCAGCTGCAGCACGGCGACCGCCTGGTACTCTACACCGACGGCCTGACCGACGCCGTCGCGCCCGGCGGCGCCATGTACGACCGCCACCAGTTCATCGCTCTCCTGCGAGCCAACGCCCATCTGACTCCCGACGCCCTTTGCGATGCTGCCTTCACCGCCCTCGACGCCTACCGCGGCGGCGCCCCCCGCGAAGACGACATGACCATGCTCGTCGTCGACAAGAACTAACCTCCGGGAGGCTTGCGCGTGGCCTCCCGGAGGTTCACAGCCGTGAAATTCATGGCCTGGCAAAGTAGCCCTAAAGCGGCAAACGAATAGAAAAGATCGTTCCCTCCCCCGGCGTGCTATCCACCGCCATCGTCCCCCCGTGCATCTTCACCAGCGAACTGGCAATAGCCAGCCCCAGACCGGACTGACCTTTCCCTTCCGCCCTGGCCCTGTCGCCACGATAGAAACGGTCGAAAACGTGCGGCAAATCCTCAGCCGCAATACCGCTTCCCGTATCGCGAATCTCAATCAGCACCGTGGAAGCGCTCTGCCCAGCGCCATTCTCCCGCGCTGCCGACAGCACCACGACGCCGCCCGCCGGCGTGTGCCGCAGCGCGTTGCTCACCAGATTGCCCAGCACCTGCCGCATGCGCGCCGGATCCAGGCGCACGGCGGGCAGCTCCGGCGCCGCCTCGACCCGCAGCGCCACCTGCTGCTGCTCTGCCTGCGGCGCGTGGGCCTCGCGCACCCGCGCCAGTAACTCGCTCACATCCGTCTCCCGTAATTCCAGCTCTAGCCGGTCGGCGTCCGCCAGCGACAGGATGCGCAGATCCTCCACCAGCCGCGTCAGCCCATCCACCTCCTGCTGCATCATACTCAGCCGCTGCGGTGTGGGCGCCAGCGTGCCTTCCTCCATCGCCTCCAGGTAGCCGGCAAGCACCGTCAGCGGCGTGCGCAGGTCATGGGCAATGTCCGCCGTCATCTGTCGCCGTTGCTGTGTAATGCGCGCCACCTGCGTGCTCATCTGGTTAAAGGCCGTGGCCAATTCACCCAGCTCATCCTCGCTGCGCACCGGCACCTGCCGCCCCAAATCGCCCTGCGCCACGGCCCGGCTGGCCTCCGCCACTTCCCGAAGTGGTCGCGTCAGCGTGCGCGCCAGCACGGCGCCCAGCACCACGGCGATTGCCGTCGCGCCCAGGGCGCCCAAAAAGAGGGCGCGGTCGATGCCCGACAAAAATCGCTGCTCGAACGCCTCGCGCTCCAACTCTACGTTCAGCAAGAAGACCGTGCCCACTCGTCGCCTGTTCACGACCACGGGCAACCCCTCTTCCAGCGCCTCCTGGGTCGCCACCGCGCCTCGCCGCCACTCGCCCCCGGGAACTACAATTCGGCCCCGTTCGTCGGCAAGGGCAAATGGCGCCTCACGCGGAGCGCCTCGACGCGCGTAGCGGGCAAATATCAGGCGCTCGATGCCATCCAGGGAGCCGGTAGCAGCATAGTAGGCCCGAACATCGCGCACAAACAGCGCCTGCCCCTGCTCGCGCAGAAAGCGGTCAAAGGCCCGTTCGTTGCGCTGTCCGATCAGAAACGCTGCCAGGAGCGTGCCGGCAAGGCTCACGCCCAGGAAAACCAGAATCAGCCTAATATAAAGGGAACGCATATTGCCTCAGCCGCGGGCGAAGCGATAACCGATGCCATAAACGGTCTCGATATACTGCGGTTCGCCCGGGTCCTGCTCTATCTTATTGCGCAAATTGTGAATGTGTACGTTGATCGTCTTCTCGGCGCCCTCAACTACCGTGCCCTGAAGCCGCTCCAGCAGTTCGATGCGCGAGTAGACGTGGCCCGGCGAAGCCATCAACGTCACCAGCAGGTCAAATTCAGACGGCGTGAGGTCCACTTCCTGCTCTCGCACCCAGACCTGACGCGCGTCCAGGTCCACTTCCACGTCGCCAATTCGCATAACGTTACGCGCCTGTACCTCGCCTCGCACCCGGCGCAACGCGGCGCGAATGCGCGCCACCAGTTCGCGCATGCCGAAAGGTTTCGTTACGTAGTCGTCGGCGCCCAACTCCAACCCCAACACCTTGTCATCTTCCTCCAATTTCGCCGTGAGCAAGATAATGGGCGCCGCCGCCTCTTTGCGATAGTTGCGGATGAACGCATACCCATCCATCTCCGGCATCATGATGTCCAGCAAGATGAGATCGGGGTTGGCCTCGCGCGCCACAAAAAGTGCATTGCGCCCATTTTCGGCGGTGACCACCTCAAATCCCTGCTCCGTCAGATAATCCCGTAGCAAGGCGCGCACGTTGGCTTTGTCGTCGACGACCAGGATTGTTTCTGCCATCCACTTACTCCTGAACAGTTCCATTATAACCCGTGACCACAAGAGGCCGCCTGACCACCTGTGCCACGGTCACAAGTGTATCGCCGTCTGATTCAGAACCCATTTAGACGACGCCGGCAGACCAGAGGGGGCTAAGCGTCACATCTTAACCACTTCTGAACCGCATATTTAACAGTTCTGAATGGCGCTCTCGTAGACTGGCATGGAAGAACCGATAACAATCTACAACAAAAGGTGAAATTTTATGCGTATAACGTTCGTTCGATTTCTATTACTGCTGGCCCTCCTGCCGCTGTTGGCAGCCTGTGGCGCTGCCTCAGAAACGGTCGACGCCGACGCCATCGCCGCCACCGTCAGCGCCCGCGTTCAGGCCGAGCAAGAGACGGCGGCGGGTGACGCTCCAACAGGCGGCACGGCAGAGGCAGCCGTTCGCCCCATCGGGAATGAGTATAACCAGACCACGATAGACGCCGATCTGCAGACGACGCTGACAGAGGTCTATCAACAGACCAACCCCTCCGTCGTCTACATTGTCGTGCCCCCTCTGGGCAGCGGCACCGGGTTCGTCTACGGCGACGACGGCTACATCATCACTAACAACCACGTCGTCGCAGGGGGACGTACCTATGAGATCGTGTTCAGCGGCGGCGAGCGCCGCGAAGCGGAACTCGTGGGCGCCGACGAGGACAGCGACCTGGCTGTGCTTCAGGTCGACGACCTGCCGGACAGCGCCCAGCCTCTACAACTGGCCGACGGCGACGGGCTCCAGGTGGGTCACTTCGTCGTAGCCATCGGTAGTCCCTATGGTGAAGAAGGCTCTATGAGCATGGGCATCATCAGCGCCCTGGGTCGCAGCATGGCTTCCCAGCGCAATCTGGGCACAGGCGGTGCATACTCGTTGCCCGGCGTCATCCAGACCGACGCGCCCATCAACCCCGGCAACTCCGGCGGCCCGCTCCTGAACCTGGACGGCGAAGTGGTCGGCGTGACCTTTGCCATTGCCAGTACCACGGGCGCCAACTCCGGCGTGGGCTACGCCATCCCCATGCAGGCCGTCGAGCAAATTGTGCCTGACCTCATCGCCGACGGCAGCTACGACTACTCCTACATGGGCGCCGCGTTTGACGACGAGGTGTCGCTGAGCGACCAGGAAACGTACGGCCTGTCGCAAACGCAGGGCGCCTACGTCCTGGACGTAACAGCCGGCGGTCCCGCCGACGAGGCCGGCCTCGTCGCCGCCAACCCCGACACCGGCCGCGACGGCGATCTGATCGTGGCCGTCGACGACCGGCCCGTGGGCAACTTCGCGGACCTCAACAGCTATCTGGTCTTCAACACGGAACCCGGACAGACGGTAGAGCTGACCGTCCTGCGAGACGACCAGGAAGTCGATATTCCGCTGACGCTCGACAACCGGCCCTGACCGTAACAGCACGCGGACGCACCTGAATCAGATGCAAAAAGGACCTGAACCGGCTCTGAACAACAGCAGATTATCGTGGAACTATCTTAACCACAGAGGCCGGAAACGTTCCGGCCGGCGCACCGCAAGTGCGCGTGCGAGTGCGCGGTGCGCACTCGCAATAATAGAAAAAGGAGAGACCTGATGACTTTACTCAGACGAATGGTTTACGTGGGATTTGGCGCCCTGCTGGCGCTGGGACTGGTGCTCGGTGGCGCGGTCGTGTTCGCCCAGAGCGATGACGAGCCCGAGACACCGGCCGTGCAGGATGACGGCGACGAGGAGACAGAAGACCTGTCGCCAGGCCGCGGCGTCTGGGGCTTCCCCGGCGGGCGCACCGGCCTCTTCGGCGACGAGGCAGAACTGCTTGCCGAGGCGCTGGGCATCACTGTTGAAGAGCTGCAAGCGGCACACGAAGAAGTCCGCGCCACGCTTATCGAACAGGCCGTGGAAGAGGGGCTGATCACCGAAGAACAGGCCGAACAGTTGCTGGAAAGCGGCCGTGTCTTCGGCCTGCGACGCGATCTCCTTGCCCTGGAAAGTGACAAAGAGGAACTACTCGCCGATGCCCTGGACATCACCGTGGAAGAATTGCGAGAAGCACAGCGCGAAGTGCGTGCGGACCGGCTGCAGGAACTGGTCGAGGCCGGCGTCCTGACCCAGGAACAGGCCGACCGCCTGGCGGCGCGCCAGGCGGTACAGGACTACCTGGACCGCGAAGCGCTGCAATCCGCCATCCAGGATACCTTCGCAGACGCCATAGACGCCGCGCTCTCCGATGGCGCCATCACCCAGGAAGAGGCCGACCGGCTGCTGGAGAACCTGCCCGAATTCGGCCCCTTTGGCTTCGGCGGTCATGGCCCAGGCCACCACGGGCGCGGCTTCCACCACTTTCCAGGCAGCGGCGACGACGTCTCGCTGCCCGGTTTCGGCGCTTCCACCCTGGACAGCGCCTTCGACGCCTGAGCAGCCGGCCATCTAAACAACTGCTCATAGACTGGCGAATTCGGCCAGGGGTTGCCCCGTGCTGCCCCTGGCCCCGCCCCTCTCCCCACGGCTTCACACACAAAGCACTGCCATCTAAACAAGTTCTGAATCGTTTCCGCCTACACTATCCGGCGCCTCACCGGCGACTGGTGCGGCGCACTATTCTTCTGAGAAAAAAGGAGTGTATCTGTGAAAAAGATTCTTCTGATATCCACAAGCCTACTGGCCATCGTCGCCGTCGCCGCCGTGCTCTACCTCATGCGCGATCCCGCCGCAGCCAGCGCGCCCATCACCGCCATTCCGCTGGAGCGAGAGACGGAAGCGGCCCCCGAAACCGCCCCCACGGAATCCGGTCCCCAGAGCGAGGCGACAGCCGGCCAATCTGAAACCGATGGCGCAGCGGAGGAGGGCAGCACGCCCACCCCGCCGCCCACCGAAGATGCTACCGGCAACGCCGAAAGCGAGGTAGCCGCCGAGGCCGGCGCTGGCGAGGCGCGCGTTTATCAGATCAGCCAGGCCGATTCACAGGTACGTTTTGAGCTCGACGAAGATCTGCGCGGCGAGCGCACCACCGTGGTTGGCGCCACCGATCAGGTCGCGGGCGAAATCGCCGTGAACCTCGCAGACCTCTCCGCCACCCAGATCGGGCTCATCCAGATCAACGCCCGCACCCTGGCGACCGACAACAGTTTCCGCAACCGCGCCATTCACAACGAAATCCTGCAGACCGGCAGCTACGAATTCATCACCTTCGCCCCCACCGAGATCGCCGGCCTGCCCCAGAGCGCCGATCCCGGCGACGAAGTCACCTTTACCATCAGCGGCGACCTCACCATCCGCGACGTCACACAGTCCGTTACCTTCGAGGTCACCGCCGCCGCTCTCTCCGAGAACGAGTTGACCGGCTTGGCTTCAACCACCATCGCCCGCGAGGCATACGGCCTGTCCATCCCCTCCGTGCCCCAGGTGGCTAACGTCGAGGAAGAAGTAGACATCTTTATCGAGTTCGTGGCCCACGCCACGTAACGCGGCGCCCGCTCCCGGCCCCGGCAGGTGGCCCAGGCAGCCTAGTTTGCCTGGGCCACCTCTCAGCCCACCTGCTCCAACTGAGTATACGCCCAGCGTGACGCCAGCATCAGCACCGTGATCAGTACAAAAGCAACCAGCGCCTGGAAAGGGATGGTGATGAACCCCAACCCAAACAGGTCAACGTAGCGCACCGTACAGGGCACCCCGGCTGCGCACACATTGCTGCCTCCTACGATTCCCAGTTGCGTCAGGTAATGGTAGGTGGAGACCCCTATGCCGATCACTGACAGCGGCAACACATAACGCGGCAAAAAAACGTCACGGCTGACGAGCCCCACAAAGATAATCAGCACCAGGGGATACATGAGAATGCGCTGGTACCAGCACAACACGCAGGGCACAAACCCCGCTACTTCACTGTAGTAAAGGCTCCCCAGCATCGCTACCAGCGCCACCAGCATCGCCAGCGCCGGCGCGTACTCCTCAATTGCGGCAAGCGTTCGTTCCGATCTCATCTCGTTCCTTGG
>JBMCFH010000061.1:0-17852 GCA_048620455.1 Chloroflexota bacterium
GAGTGCCCTCGGTCTGAACGAGCCGGCACCGCCCTAGATTACATCCCACAGGGCGACCCGCAGGAGTGACTGCTGATCATCCTGCAGGCGACAAAGTAATTTCCCCTGTTGCAAGCATAGTCTTGAAGAAGGGTTACGTCCTTCCGCGGCATACAAGCCACGCGGCGGGACAACGGTATCGACACACCGTATGCGGACAGACCATGGCCTGCGCCTGAAAGAAATGTGGAGAAAAATCGTATGCCATTAGTCGCTCATACCGAATTGCCAACCTACGAAGCTCTGCGCAATCAGGGACACGAAGTGCTGCCCCTGGAACGGGCCCTGAAACAGGATATTCGCGAGTTGCACGTGGGCTTGTTGAACATGATGCCCGACGCCGCCCTGCGCGTCACCGAACAGCAGTACATGCGCCTCGTCGGCAACTGCAACCAGATCGTCCAATTCTACATGCACCCCTTCACCATTCCCGGCCTGCCCCGCGACCCGGACGTGCAGGCCTACATCGACGCCTACTACGACTCCTTCGACCGCCTGCGCGAGGAGGGACTGGACGCCCTGATCGTCACCGGGGCTAACGTCACCAACCCCCGGCTGGAGTTCGAGCCGTTCTGGGAGCCCCTGCAGGAGGTGCTCACCTGGGCCTCCGACCACCTGGCCTCCGTGCTCTGCTCCTGCCTGGCGACCCACGCCCTGCTCAAACTGAAACACGGCATCGAGCGCCGCCGCCTGCCGCGCAAACAGTGGGGCGTCTTTGCCCACCGCGTGCGCGACCGCTCGCACCCCCTGTTGCACGACATCAACACCCGCTTCGAGATGCCCCACTCACGCTGGAACGAGGTCACCGCCCAACAGTTGGAGTCCGCCGGTCTGCACATCCTCATCGACAGCGAAGAAGCAGGGGTGCAGATGGCCGTTAGCCCCGACGGCTTCCGCTTCGTCTACTTCCAGGGACACCCTGAATATTTCCGAATCAGTCTGCTCAAAGAGTACAAAAGGGAGGTGATGCGATATCTCCATGGTGAATTAGAGGAGCCGCCGCCGCATCCGGAGAACTACTTCGACGAGGAAGCGATGCGCATTGACAAGGCTTACCTCATGGAAGCGATGAAGGCCCGCGAGAAGGGCCGGCCCATCCCCCCGTTCCCCGAAGATCGTTTCGATCCGCAGCTGGACAACACCTGGGGCGACACGGGCAAGGCCCTCTTCAACAACTGGCTGGGCCTCATCTACCAGCTCACCGACACCGACCGCCACATTCCCTTTATGGCCGGCGTCGATCCCCAGGACCCGTTAGGGCAGCTGCACAAAGCAAGAACCTGAGGTTTGACCGCGACATATTTAACGAAAACAAGATCAGATTCCAGGAGAAAAAATGAGAGACGAAACCATCGCCATTCACGCCGGCTATGAGGGCGACCCCACCACCAAGGCCGTCGCCGTGCCCATCTACCAGACCGTGGCCTACGAGTTCGACGACGCGCAACACGGGGCCGACCTGTTCAACCTCGCCGTGGAAGGCAACATTTACACGCGTATCATGAACCCCACCGCCGACGTGCTGGAGAAACGCGTGGCGGCCCTGGAAGGGGGTGTCGCCGGTCTGGCGCTCAGCGCCGGCAGCGCCGCCGTCAACTACGCCATCCTCACCATCGCCCGCGCCGGCAGCAACATTGTCACCGTGCCCCTGCTCTACGGCGGTACCTACACCCTCTTTCGCCACATGTTGCCCAAGCTGGGCATCGACGTGCGCTTTGCCGAAGATGACAGCCCAGAGAGCATGGCGGCGCTGATCGACGACAACACCGTGGCCCTCTACGCCGAGACCATCGGCAACCCCGCGGGCAATATCGCCGACATCGAAGGCATCGCCGAGGTCGCCCACCGCCACGGCGCGCCCCTCATCGTGGACAACACGGTGCCTACGCCCGTCCTTTTCAAACCGCTGAAGTTTGGCGCAGATATCGTCGTGCACTCCCTGACCAAGTACATGGGCGGACACGGCAACTCCCTGGGTGGCGTCATCGTCGACGGCGGCTCCTTTCCCTGGGCAGACCACGCCGAGCGCTACCCCATGCTCACCGAGCCCGAGCCCGCTTACCACGGCGTGGTCTACACCGAGGCTTTCGGTCCCGCCGCCTACATCGGCCGCACGCGCACCGTGCCTCTGCGCAACACCGGCTCGGCCATCAGCCCCGTCAACGCCTTCCTGATCATGCAGGGCATGGAAACCCTCGCCCTGCGCATGGAGCGTCACGTCGACAACGCCATGCAGGTCGCCCGCTTCCTGCAAGATCACGACAAGGTCTCCTGGGTCAGCTACGCCGGCCTGGAAGATTCCCCCTATTATGAGCTGGCCCAGAAATACACCAACGGCCGGCCCTCCGCTCTGCTCTGCTTCGGCGTCAAGGGCGGCTATGAGGCAGGCGTGAAAGTGCACGACAGCCTCAAGATCTTCAAGCGCCTGGTCAACATCGGCGATACCAAGTCGCTGGTCACGCACCCCGCTTCCACCACCCACCGCCAGTTGACACCGGAGGAGCTGGAAGCCGCCGGCGTCAGCCCGGACATGATCCGCCTCTGCGTAGGCATCGAAAACATCGACGACCTGCTGGAAGATCTGGACCAGGCCCTGGCGGCGACCTAGTCAATTAATGGCGACAAGACATCCGCTCGCGACAAGACATCCGATTTCTCCAAGAAATCGGATGTCTCTCCTCCCCTCCCTCCCTGTCATCACCCCCTGCCCCCCGCCTCCCGCGCCAACAAATGCCCGAACACCGCGCCCACCAGCGGCAGAAACGGGCGCGGGCAGGCGGGCAGGGGCACGATGCCCGCGGCGCCTACGCCGCGCACCGTCGCCGCCTGCTCATTTCCCGCCGGCACCGCCAACAAAACCGTCGCCTGCCGCGCGCGGTACACCTGGGCGTCCACCAGGCTGGCGGCCTGGAAGAGGGGGTCCGTCGCCAGGATCACGATCAGCGCGTCGTCCGCCGGCTGCGGACCGCCCACCGTCGCCAGCGGCCCGTGCCACGCCGAATCGGTGTATAGCTCTTCGGCCACGACCCCGCGCATGCGCAGCGACCGCGCCACGCTGGCGGCGGCGGCGAAATCCTGTCCCCCACCGATAATCTGAAATTTGTCGTACCCGGCAGCCATGTAGGGCGCCAGCGCGCCGTGGAGACGCTCCTTCAGCAACGCGCTGCCCATCATCTCCGCCAGCAACAGGGGCATCTGCGCCAGGCCCTGCTGCCAGTCGTCCAGCCGGCCGCCCCGCTGGCGGGCCACGCGCACCGCCAGCCCCATCAGATAGACCGCGCTTAACAGCTCCAGCTGCAACGGGGACAGATCCGCGGGGAGGGCGATGGTGTGCGCATCGCGCGCCGTCAGAATAATGCCCGCGCGCACCAGCCGCAGCCACGCCGTGTCCGGCGGCGGCTCCTGCACGCGGCTGATGAAGCGGCGGTAGACGAGCAGATCCATACCCAGCAGTTCCTGCCACGCTGTTGCCGCCATCTGCGCGCCGTTTTCCGTGGCTTCCGTGTCTGTGACCACCAGTAGATGCTGCTGTGGCTCCAGTTGCAGGACCGTTGGTAGCGGGTCAGAGAGCACGCTCAGCGCTGTGCGCAGGGCGGCGGTGGCCCCCAGCGCCGCGCGTGTGGGTGTGGCCTTGCCGGCGTCCCACGCATCTTGCCCCCGCTTGCTGCGGGCGAACTGCGCCAGGTTCACGTTTTGCAGCTCGCGGCGCGCCTCTACTGCCGTCCGCCGCTCGGCCCCCGTCGTCGTCACGCTCTTGGCCAGATTGCGCGGGCTGTCGATTTGCGCCGCCGTCAGGCCGCGCGCGTAGCCCAGGGCTACCGCCAGCTCGAAGAAGAAGAGGGCGTCCAGCAGCGGCTGTAACGGCGGCGAGGCCTGCGGCGTGACGAACACCGTGGCCTCCTCCAGCGCCTGCCACTGCGCCAGCCGCTCGTGCGGCGTGCAGTGGATCAGGCAGGGCACCCTCAGCGTCTCTAGATAGGAGATGATGGCCTGCGCCTCGCGGTGCGCGGCGGGCGTGGAGGCGTTGAGCACGAACAACACGCGCCTGGCGTCGTTTTCGGCCAGGCTGCTGTGCTCGATCAGCGGGCGCAGGCTGGTGGCGTGGAAATCCAGCGCCAGGCTCACCACCTGGGCCACCTCTTCGATTTTCAGCTCGCCCTCCAGGTCGATGGGGCTGTCCCCGATCACCACCACCTTGTTATAGTTCCCAAAGCGCGCCGCCGCCTGCCGTAGCCGCTCGCGCCGCGCCTCGTCTTCCAGCAGCGCCCGCGCCTGCTGCGGAATCGCCAGCCGCAATTCCTCCAGCAGCGCCGCCCGCCGCGCCACGTTGTCGCCCACTTCCTGCGGCGCGCGCTCCGCGCTGCGCAACGCCGACAATTGCAACGCCAGCAGATCCAGCGTCATCAGGATCGCGGCGAATCCTTTTACGCTGGCGACCGATACCTCCACCCCGGAGCGCACGTCGAGAACCCCGGCGCTGGACGCCGTGCGCCGCGCCAGGTCGCTCTGCGGTCGCCCGCTGACCGCCAGCCGCAACACGCCCGCCTCCGCCAGCCAGGCGTCGGTCTTCAGCACCGAATCGGTGGTGCCCGACCAGGAAATCTCCACCGCCAGGTCGTGGTCCGGGTCCAGCGCCGGCCCCAGGTTCAGCGCCTCCACCGGCCGGTAGACGGCGGTGGTCAGCCCCGACAACAGCTCGCGAAACAGCGGCGCGGCGGCCTGCGCGTCGCGCCAGGAACTGCCCTCGCCGATGAGCAAGATGCGCCTCAATTGGGACATCTCCCGGCCAAAGCGCTCCTGCAGCGCAGCGCGGTTCAGGCCCGGCCATTGGCTCTGCCGCTCACTACGCTCTTCTGCCAACCGCACTTCGCCGTGTTCCCCGCCGTAACTACGCGCCACCTCCTCCAGCACGCCCGGAATCTCTGCGATGTGCGCCTCGGTGTAGCTGTCGTGCCCCTGCCGCCCCACCATGTTGGGATTCAGTTGCGTCCGCTGCGCCTTCACCGCCAGCGGCGCGCCGTCGTAGCGCGTGACCTCTACGTGCGCCACCACACGCCCCTCCTTCACGCGGTTAGAAATGCGCGCCAGCAACTCCTGCCCCTGGTTCAGGTCGGCGTCCAGAAAGACGACGTCCACCGTGAAGCGGGACAGGATCGCTTCACGCTCCTTCTCGATTTGCGCCGCGTCTCCCGCGCCTTCTCTTTCCTCCAGCCGGCTCAGCGCCTGCGCCGCTTCGTCCACCTCGCAGCCGGGCCACAGCATCAGCCCCGCGTTCAGGTCAGAGGCCACCATCACTTCCTGGCGCGGCAAGGCTCCCGGTTCCCTGATGGTGCGACTGATGATCGCCACCGGCTTGTCGTGGCTGCTGATATACAGCGCGCCCGGTCGCCGCCGGCTGTAAAAGGCGCAGGCGTGCGCGTTCCCTTCCCGCATGCGCCACAGCGCCAGCCGCAAGGCCTGTTCCTCTCTATCCTCAACACCCCACGTTTCCATTTGCTCCAGGAACGGCGCGCTGTCCTCCGGGACGGTCCCGTCCTCCAGCGCCAGGGCCATGCGCTCCCACTCAAGGGCTACCACCTCCGTGGTGTTCTGCGAGCGATGCACCTGAGGTTCGCCCCGCGCCTGCCACCACGCCGCCTGTTCCGCCCGCAGCCCCAGCATTAGCCGCGCGTTGTGCGAGCCGTTTTCGCAGACGGCCCGTGTGCGGCTGCGGTCCATAAAGGGGTGCGCGTTCTCTTCCGTGTTGGCGCCCACCATGGCCCAGCGCCCGTGGCCCATCACCATCTGCCCCAGGGCCAACGCCGTCAGGCTGCCCACCCGCTCCCACTCATCTGGCGGCAGCGCCTGCGCCAGGCCGGGAACCTGCTCCTGGAAGTGGCGTACGGCAACGGCAAATGCCTGGCCCGGCGCGCCGCCGGCGACCTCGTCTTGCCACGCCTGGCTCCAATTCTCATAAGCGCCCCCAGGCAGCCGCGCCGCCAGCGCCTCGTCCAACGCCCGTCGCAGGCCGTCATCCAGCGCGTAGCGCGCGGCGACGTTGGCGCCCAGCAGCTGGAAGGTGTGCGCCACGGGGTCCGCTGCCGACACAGCCGGCCCACCGGCGACCTGCAGCGCCCGCTGCAGGCGCTGCGAATACTGTTCTGAGCGCCCGCGCTCGCCGCCATTCCCCGGCGTTTGTGTGTCAGATGCCTCACGCGCCCCACAATCGCCGACGCCTACGGTCAGCGGGTCCTTCTGGTACAGTTGCGCCACGGGCATCGCCGAGCAATCGCGCACGGCGTCCGGCGCAACCGCCAGCCCCTGCCGCGCCAGCAGAGCCGCGGCCCGTTCTGGCGATGATTGGTCATGTTCGAAAAGGGGCGCCTGTGCCAGCCGCCGGATGAGCCGCTCCGGACGGCCCACGCTGCGGCGCACTTCAAAGGCGCCATCCGCGCCCAACAGGGCCACACCGGCCGAATCCGGCGCCCGGTACTGCAGTAGGTAGAGGGCTTCCAGAACGCGGGCCAGCCCCTCGCTCTGGCCCCAAAAGGTGACGATGCCGCACATAGAGATATTCCTCAGACAAAAAAGGGCGGAGCGCGAACGCTCCACCCTGCTCAACCTCCGGGAGGTTCTTCGCCGATGTTCGGCCAACCTCCCGGAGGTTCCTCGATCGTGATCGACTCACTTACTCTTCCAGCAATCCTTCCTGCACCAGGAATTCGCGCGCCACTTCGTCCGCCTCGCGGGCGTTGCCAGACACTTCCCAGTTAAGCTGCCTCATGTTCTCGCCGTCCAGGCGGCTGGACAGCTCGTTGAGCACATCGGCGATCTCCGGATGTTCATCCAGAACGTCCTGCCGGATCACGGGTGCTGCCGGGTACGGGGGCCAGAAGTTCTGGTCGTCTTCCAGTACCACCAGGTCGAGGGCCGCAATCTGGCCATCGGTGCCAAAGCAGGTGGTGACGTCGATATCGCCCTCGTCAAGCCCCGTGTACAGCAGGCCCGGGTCCAGGCCGCGCACGTCCGCGAAATTGAAGCCGCCATACGTTTCCTGCAGGCCGGGTAGGCCATCGGGACGCTCAACGAACTCCTGGGTCGTGCCAAAGACCAGGTCATCGGCCGCCTGAGACAGATCGCTGACCGTATCCAGGCCCAGCTCTTCTGCCCGTTCCTGGGTCATCGTCAGGCAGTACGTGTTGTTGAAGTTGGTCGGTTCCAACAGCGTGAGGTCGTACTGTTCCTCATAGGCCTCTCTGACGGTGTTGTATACGTCGTCGGCGCTCATGTTGGGATCGTACTCCATCCCCAACTGAGTGATCAGCGCCGTTCCTGTGTACTCTGGATAGAGGTCAATTTCATCTTCAACTAACGCGGAGTGGTTCTCGCTGGTGCCGCCAAGAGCTGTGTATTCGGCGTCAAAGCCGGCGTCATCCAGCAGCATTTCGTACATGTTGCCCAGCAGGTGCTGCTCCGTGAACTCCTTGGAGCCGATGCGGATCGTCTCACCGTCTCCGCCGCCGGCGCCGCACGCCGATAGGACGACGGCAAGGGATAGGGTCAAAATAATCAGGGACAGAAATCGTTTATTCACTTCTCAACCTCCTTTATGCTATGAACGTCTTGAAACTGGCTGCATAGCTCTCAAAAAGTGGCAATACTCATTCCTCCTCTGGCTGTTATTGCGCCGCGTGGCGCGCTCTGTCACGTGGCCGGGCTGGTAGCCGCCTCTCGCGGCAAGGCGGGCTCGCGCTCTTGCGGGCGCAGGCTCAAGACCAGCTCGATGGTCGTAATGATCAAAATCAGCACAACGGCTCCCACCTGCAGGTAAAAACCGGCGCCCAACTGCTGGTCGCCGGGCAGGGTAGACAGGATCCGCACCACGCCGACTATCATCCACAGAAAGGCCAGGATGCCCGCACCGCTCGTCAGCAGAGACGTGGGCCACTCCTGCCCGCGTTCTCCCTTGCGCGGCCACATCGTCGCCAGCAGGCCCAGGATGAGCACCGGCAGCCCGATGGCCCGGAACTCCGGGTGCAGCCCGGTGAGCACCACCGTTTCACCCTCAGCCGTCATCCTGGCCCAGGGCAGCAGAGCGCCAAAGACCAAAGGCATGGTGGCGATCGCCGCCAGTAGGCCGAGCAATCCGCCCGATTCCTGCCCGCGTTCCCCGATCTTCAGGCCTTTCGGCGTGGCCCAATTCTCCAGGCGACCGAATGTCTCTTCAAAGTAGAAGGCCAACAACGTGGCCGGAATGGCGCCGGCAAGCATAATGTGGTCGCGGTTAAGCGCGTGCCCCTGCAGAATCAGGTCGCCCAGCCCGCCGCCGCCCACGAAGGCCGCCAGTGTGGCGCTGGCTACGATAAGCACCGCCGAGGTACGGATGCCGGCCATGATCACCGAGGTAGCAATGGGTAGTTCCACACGTAGCAACACCTGCAGGTCGTTCATGCCCATGCCTCGCGCCGCTTCCTTGATCGAATCGTCGACCTGTTCGATGCCTACGGTGGTGTTGATGAAGATGGGCAACGTGCCGATCAGCACCAGGGCCAGCACCGTGGGCGGGGTGCCGATGCCCAGCAAGGGCAGCGCCAGGGCCAGGATGGCCAGGCTGGGGATCGTGCGGCCTACGTTGCCCATGGTCAGCAGTGTGTTGCGCAGCAAGCCGATACGCGAGCTGATGATGCCCAATACCAGTCCCAGCGCCACCGAGATGGCCAGCGAAACAAACGTTAACCACAGGTGCTGGTTCAGGGCTCTTGTAAACGTCTGTGAACGTTCAATGATGTAGAGTGCCATTTCCAAGAGCATCTTTTCGCTCCTATCCTCTGGTGAGGGCCACTTCGGCGCGGCCGATCAACTGGTCAAAGGCGATAGCCAGTACACTGGCGCCTACGGCGCCCGTCACAACCTTGTCGAATCGCGTGCCGCCGCTGGCCATTCCCTCAAAGATCAGGTTGCCCAGGCTGCTGGCTCCGAAGTAGGAAGCCAGCGTGGCCAGGCTGATGGTGGAGACAACGGCTACGCGGATGCCGGCGAAGATGACGGGCAGGGCCAGGGGCAGTTCAATGCGCCATAGAATTTGCCAGTTGGTCATGCCCATGCCGCGTGCTGATTCAATAACCGCTTCGTCTACGCCGTCAATGCCTACAGCCGTGTTGCGGATGAGCACCAGAAGCGAGTAAAGGGTCAGTGCCACAACCGCTGCGGAGAACCCGATGCCCACGATAGGGATCAGCACGCCGAACAGCGCCAGGCTGGGAATGGTGTAGATGACGCCTGCAGCCTTGATCACCGGATCGTAGACGCGCCGCAAGCG
Organism: Chloroflexota bacterium; assembly: GCA_048620455.1. GTDB lineage: Bacteria > Chloroflexota > Anaerolineae > Promineifilales > Promineifilaceae > JAAYYY01. Next base: position 9,338 of record JBMCFH010000061.1, read on the forward strand.
GGTGATGAGGATGCCCAGCCCCACGCCGATGATAATGGCGAAGAACATGGTCACAAACGTGATCAGCAGGTGTCCCCACAGAAACTCCAGCACTCGGTCGGGCCGGCCAGTGCCCGGTAAAAAGTAGAGGAGCCCATCCCAGAAAGTAACGAAAAACTCTACTATGTTGTTCAGAAAACGTTCCATCTGTCCCTCCTTACGCCTGCGGGCCCTGCGGGCCTGTTTCGATCAGGCGCTGCGCGTCGACGGCGGTAATGATGCCCACCAGCCGCTTGTTGGCGCCTACCACCGGCAGATAGCCAACCCCGTAGCTCAGCATCTCTGAGAAGGCGTTCTTCATCGTCGCCTCCTCCTCTGTGACCGAAACCACGTCGCGAGCCAGTTCCTTCACCTGCCGGTTGGGCCGCTTCTGCGCCATCTCCAGCGTCAGGTATCCGACCAGACGGTCGGCGTCGTCCACCACCAACAGGCTGTCGACCCCTTCATCTTGCATCGTGCTCACGGCGTCGCCGGCCACGCTGTCGTAGCGCGCGGCCTTGAAGTCCGTGTGCATCACCGACCCCACACGCACCAGGTTCAGCCGCTTTAGACCGCGGTCGGCGCCCACGAAATCGGCCACAAAGGCATTGGCCGGGTTGGCCAGTAGATTGGCCGGCGAATCCAGTTGCTGCAGCACGCCGCCCACTGCCAGAATGCAAATCAGGGTGCCCATCTTGATCGCTTCGTCGATGTCGTGTGTGACGAAGACAATCGTTTTGTTGATCCGTTTCTGCAGGCGCAGAAATTCGTTCTGCAGGTGGTCGCGCGTGATGGGATCGATGGCGCCGAACGGCTCGTCCATCAACATTACCGGCGGATCGGCCGCCAGGGCGCGGGCCACCCCTACGCGCTGCCGCTGCCCGCCGGACAGCTCCCGCGGGTAGCGCTCGCGAAATTGCGCAGGCTCCAGGCCCACCATGTCCAGTAGCTCGTCGATGCGCTTGCTGATACGGCTCTTGTCCCACCCCTTCAACTGCGGCACGACGGCGATGTTGTCCTCGATGGTCATGTGCGGAAAGAGCCCGATCTGCTGGATCACGTAGCCGATATCACGGCGTAACTCCACCGGATCCTCTTGCATAATGTCGTTGCCGTTGACATAAATATGACCATCGCTGGGCTCGATCAGGCGGTTAACCATTTTCATCGTCGTCGTCTTGCCACAACCGGATGGGCCAATGAGCACGCACGTCTCTCCTTCCGGCACCTCCATGGTTAGATCTTGCACGGCAGGCGCTGTGGAGCCTGGATAGATTTTGGTCACATTCTCCAGTCTGATCATAGATCCTTCTCCTGATTCACTTGTCGTTGCTTATTGTGACCGCCGGTACGAGCAAACCGTCAACAACGGTTACTGACCGAGGAAAGGCCCGTCACTCTGCGCTTTTCGGAAGCGATGCTACCAACACAATGCTATTCGATTGTCCCTGGTGTGATGTGAACTATTATTCGCGGGCTACGAACGGGTGCTCGGCCCGCTGCCTCCCTATACTACGGGCCTGACCCCAGTATATCACGAACCTGCCCTTTTCCTCCACTGGAGGCGCGTGAAGCGCAACCCTCCGGGAGGCCCGAACGGGCGTTCAGGCGCGTTGGGGCGCTCATCAGGCCTCCCGGGGGTTCCTTTGCCCGCCTAACTCCAGGGAAACGGGCTGCTCGACGTGGGGTGCAGGTCGCCCTCCTCATACCGCGCGAAGCGGAAGGGATGCAACACGCTGCTCTTTTCGCCCAGCAGGACGCGGGCCACTTCTTTGCCCACGCCGATCATCTTGTAGCCGTGGTTGCTGTCGGCAATGACGTAGACGTTGGGCCGCATGTAGTCAAAAACCGGGAAATTATCCACGGTGAAGGCGCCAATGCCGCCGCTGGGCGCCCGGTGGTACGTTACGTGAGAGCCTTCAAAGCGTTCCATACAGTGCGCCAGTCCCGACGTCCAGTAGTCGGCAAAATCCTCGTTTACCGTGTAGTGCGGGCTGGCGGGGCCATAGGGGTCCACTTCTGCTTCCGGCCCCAGCTCCAGCGGCACCCCGCCGCCCTGTACCCCGCGCCGGTCGCGCTTGAAGTAGATGCCCCACGGTTCATCGCTGATCAGCTTGCCCGTTCGATCGGAACACAGCGGCTCCGCGGAGTCGATGTGCACCACCGGCGGCATCCGCCCATCGGCGGTCACGTACTCCTGGGGGTTGATGCGGATTTCGCCCTCCTGTAACTGCCAGTAAGTCCACATATCCAGCTCTTCGTGCACCTCGCCCTGCGGCGTGCGCACGTCGATCTTGTCAGGCAGTCCCAGCATGGTCCACAACTGCTTGATCCAGGGGCCCACGGCGACCACTACCTGCTCCGCGCGCAGCGACCCGCGGCTGGTCTGCACCTGTTGCATCGCGCCATTTTGCATGTCAAAACCGGTCACTTCTGTGCCCGAGAAAATGCGCACGCCTTCCGCTTCCGCCTTGTCCGCCAGCCCCAACATGGAGGCCGTGTTATAGGCGAACCCGCCCTGGTGCTCGTGCAGGCACACCGTCAGCCCGCGCGCCTTCCAGTCGGGGAACAGAGTGCGCATATAGTCAAAGACCTCCTGCTCGCCGCGCACCAGCGACGCGCGGTAGCCGCTGCGCCGGTGGCGCTCGTAAATCGCTTCCACGTCTGCGGCCTGCATTTCCGGGGCCACCGCCAGGTAACCCACCGGATGGTAGTGGAACGCCTCAGGATCCGATTCCCACACTTCCACGCTCACGCGCATCACCTCGCCCATCGCCGGCTGGTAGTAGAAATTGCGCACCACGCCGCAGGCGATGCCGCTGGCGCCGGAGGCGATTGACGATTTATCCACGACGATGATGTCCTCGCCGCTGCCCCGGTTGCGCGCTTTCAACTCCTTCGCCAGGTGCCAGGCCGTGCTCAGCCCGTGCACGCCGGCGCCGATGATCAGGTAGGGTATCTCTTTTGGAAATGACATCAGACAATCTCCCTTCTTTGTGCCTCAGTTAGCGGTTGCAGCCGGGCCTCTGCCGGCGCCGCCAGCAGCGCGGTCAGCTCCTGTGCATCGGCCAGCTCGGTGCACTGCCACAGCATCGATTCCAGTCTCACTGCTCTGTCCGCCTGCACGCTCTGGCCCGCCAGGCGCCGAAACTTCTCCCGCAGCGCTTCGTCCGGCGGCGGATCGTCCTCTCCCCAGGGCGCCGGCACCGCGCCGGATGAAAACACCATCCCCGCAGTCGTTTCCACCTCCACACGCGCGTAGCGTTCTTCGGGGAAGCGGGCGCTGTACTCCGGCGCTTCGTGCAGCGACACCCGCTCCGCCAGCGCCAGTATGGCGCGGTCGTGCAGGCCCTCCCCGTCCAGTTGCGCCGGCCCCAGAAAGTCGTGGACCAGGGCCGCCGCCAGGGGGAAGGGCAGGCTGTATTGCGCTTCCTCCGTCGTCCGCGGACGCTCTCGCTGCAGCCGCGCCGCCTGGGCAAACGTAAACACGCGAATCTCGCGCACGTCCGCTGCGCAGAATCCGTGCGCCTCTTGCAGCGCCAGCGCCGCCACAATCGCCGGCTGGCTCCAGCGACAGACGGCGTGCGGCTTGAAATAGAGATCGCGCATGCGCCAGCGCCGGCCCAGATCCTGCCACACCTCCGTGGCGTTTTCCCTTTCCACCGTCGCCGCCGGAGCGCCTGTAAAGCCCTGGCGCGCCATCAGCGCCGCGCTGACCCCTGCCATGGCGCCCCAGCCGGAGCCGTCTTTGACCATTGTGGGGAAGTCGATGCAGCGCATCATCGGCGCGCGCGGGCCGTGGTACTCGGCGATGCCCAGCGCGTGCCGCGTCTGCGCCGCGCTCGCCCCCAGGCAGCGGGCCATGACGGCTGCGCTGCCCAGGGCGTTCCAGGCGCCCGAGGCGTGATAATCGGGCGCGGTTGTGTGCAGGGCCACGCCGGCGCGCAGGGCGATTTCGTATCCTACGACCAGCATGCATAAAAGTTCCCGTCCTGAGATGGTATTAGATACCGCTCCCAGCGAGGCCAGAGCGGCGGGGATCACCGCCGCGCCGGCGTGGCCCTTGACCAGATTGGCGCCATCGTGAATATCGACGGCGTCCACTGTCATACCGTTGGCCAGCGCCGCGCCCGGCGGCGACACCTCGCGCCCGTCCAGCCACAAAAAAGCGCCGCGCCCGCCATAATTGGCCGCGGCAAAGTTGTGAATGACGCGCGAGAGCGCCGTGGCCCGCCCCGCCAGGCCCGCGCCGATCGTATCCAGCAGGCAGCGCCGCGCCTGTTCCTGCACCGCGTGCGGCAGGTCGGCCCATCTCGTCTCGTGAATAAACGCCGTGGCGCGCATCATCTTCTCCCGTTCACGCTCCTTCCTCCGCCAGCCGCGACAGCGTCGCCCGTCCCACGGGAACTATCTCCAGGTCGCGGCCCGCCTCCAGCGCCGTTTCCCACAGATACGCAGCCAATGACCGCCCGCCAATGAGGGCGAACGCCGGCGCCCGGCCCACATCGCGGCGAATAATCAACTGCTTCGTTTTGGCCACGCTGCTCTCTCGCGCCGTGTGATTGGTAAAAACCTCGGGATGAAAATCCAGGCCACACAACCGGCTCAGCAACGTCTGCGCCGCCGGCCCCACCAGCCACAGCTCGCCCCGCCCGTGCGTCACGTCCGTCACCACCACCAGCTCCTCTACAGCCCGCGCCGACGCGTCGGCCGCGCGCACTGCCCCTTCTTCCCCTCCCACGTCCAGACTCAAAAACACCCGATCCCCCCGCAAACGGTACGCCCACCCCCCATCAATCGCCGCCCCCCGGCCCACCGCCACTTCATCTACCCCCCAGACCTCCCGCACCACGTCCATCGCCGCCTCACCTTCTACTAACACCTTTCCCCGCGCCGACCGATCCGCCAGCGCCACCCCCCGCCGCGCCGCCGCCAGCCCGACCTCATCCTGCCCAAAACCTTGCACCACGCGCCATCCCGCCGCCTCCCCAAAAGAAGCCCCGGCCTGCCGAGCAAGTTCATATATCGGTGTCTGTTTCACTGCCCTATCCATAAGTCGTTCCCAAAAATTGATTTTTGCCGCTGATGAACGCCGATGGACGCTGATAAAAACAACAAGAAATCCGCGTTTATCAGCGTGAATCTGCGGCCAATGTTTTGATCTCCATTCTCCGATCAACCAATCTCCAATCTCTCCCCATCACGGTCATAAAACGCCCCTACATGCACCTCCGCGTCCGCCAGCCGCCCGTCCTCCAGCCGGATCGCAATCCTCGTGCCCGGCTCTGACAGGCGCGCCGGCAGCCAGCAGAGGCCGATCGCTTCCTCCAGCGTGGGGCTATAGCGGCTGGAGGTCACGTGGCCCACAATCGTCAGCCCGTTCGGCCCCTCTTCCACCACCTGCAGCCCCTCCGCCGGTACCACCTGCGGGTCGCGCATCCTGAACCCGCGCAGGCGTTGCGCCGGGCCACTATCAGCCACCCGCAGCAACGAGCGCCGGCCCAGGAAATCGTCCTTTTCCATCTTCACCGCCCAACCCAGGCCCGCACCGAAGGGGTCCGACAGCGCATCCGTGTCCTGCCCGATGATCAGGTGCGCCTTCTCCAGCCGCAGCACGCGTTGCGCTTCCACGCCAAAAGGCGCGATTCCCTCCTCCGCGCCGGCCTCCATCAACGCCTGCCACAGGTGAGCCCCGTAGCCCGCCGGGCAGTGGATCTCGTACGACAGTTCCCCCGTGAAGCCGATGCGCAGCAGGCGACAGGGCGCGCCCGCCACCGCCATCTCCCGCGCGTGCATATAGGGGAACGCCTCGTTGCTCAAATCGCCGTCCGTCAGCCGTGCCAGCACCGCTCGCGCGCGGGGCCCCGCCAAATTGAAGGCGGCGAAGGCGTCGGTCAGCGGCGTGACGCGCACGTCCTGGCCCCAGCCGGATTGCACCCACCACTCGATCCACTCATAAACCGCGCCCGCGCCCGACGATGTGGTGGTCATGTAATACTCTTCGTCGCCCAGCCGCGCCGTGACGCCATCGTCGAGCACGATCCCCTCGTCGTTGCACATCACGCCATAGCGCACGCGCCCCACGCCCAGTTTCTGCCAGCGGTTGACGTACAGCCGCTCCAGCAAGTCGGGCACGCCCGGCCCGCTTAAGCGCAATTTGCCCAGTGTGCTCACGTCGATGAGCCCTACGCGCTGCCGCACGGCGCGCACCTCGGCGGTGGGATCGCCGTAATGCTCCGCCCGCATCCACAGGCCCGCGGTCATCATCCTGGCCCCCTGCGCCACGTGCCACTCGTGCAGCGGCGTGCGACGTAGGGGCTCCATCTTCTGCCCCGCCAGTACGCCCAGCGACACCGGCGTCGCCGGCGGGCGCGCCGTCGTCGTCCCCGTCTCGCCCACGCTCCAGCCATTGGCCCGCGCGCACAGGTGGATCGTATTCGCCGAGCACATTTTGCCCTGGCACGGTCCCATAGAAATGGTGCTGTAGCGCTTGAGCAGCTCGATGCTGTTGTAGCCCTCGGCAATCGACACTTCGATGTCGTGGTCCGTCACGTCTTCGCAGAAACAGACAAAGCGCTTGCCCTCTTTGCTGTCCTCGTCCCCACCCGCGCTCACCAGGGTCGACGTGCGCCGCGGCGCGTCTCCGGCGTGCGCCTCTTCCATGATTGATGAGTCTTGTATCGTTTCCTCGCCGCTTTCGCCTCGGGCAAAAGCCGCCGCTGCCTGACCCACCCGTTGCCCCTGGCGCACCTGCTGCGCCACCGAGCCCGGCCCCGCCACGCGCCCCGCGGCAAAGATGCCCGCCGGCAGCGACTGCGGCAGGAACTCACCCTGCGCTTCCTCGTAGCCGATGTTGGCTCCCGCTTCATAAAGCAACCCGTTGGCAGGCGCCCAGCCCACGCTGACCGCGATCAAATTGCAGGCCAGTTCCGTCCTCGGCCCCTTCGCGCCTGCCAGCGGCGCAACCACCGCCGCCTGCACCTCCCCGCGCCCTTTCGCCGCCACAATCGTGCTCTCGCTGAACACCCGCGCCCCCGCCGCCGCCAGCGCTTCCTTTGCCGCGTCTGCCGCCGGCGTGGGCGCTGCTCGTTGCTCCACTACGCCCTGCACCGCCACGCCCGCCTGCAGCAGGTCCGCAGCCACCTCCCAGCCGTAATCATTGGCCGTGACTACCACCGCCGCCCGGCCGGGAACCACGCCGTACAGATGCAACAGTCGCTGCACGCCGCTGCCCAGCATCACGCCGGGCAAATCGTTGTTGTCGAACACCAATGGCTGCTCGTAGGCCCCCGTCGCTGCCACCACGCTGCCGGCGCGGATCTTGTACAGCCGCCTCCCGCTCACCGCCGATAGCCAGTTGTCTTCATAATAGCCGAGGACGGTGGTGTTGGGGAACAGCTCGACGTTGGGGTGGGCGTGGAGAGCTGTAATTAGGGATTGGAGATCGGAGATCGGAGATCGGCGATTGGAGATTGGGTCGCCCGTGTAGCGTGTGTGGCCACCCAGGGTTGGGTTTTCGTCGAACAGTGTTACCCGTGCGCCCTGTTCCGCGGCTGCCAGCGCCGCGCTCAGGCCCGCCGGTCCACCGCCGACCACGACCACGTCGGCGTGCACGTACTGCTTGTCATATTGCGCCGGCGCGGTCTGCGGGTCCACGCGGCCCAGGCCCGCCGCCCGGCGCAAGACCCACTCGTAGGCGGGCCACAGCGCCCGCGGGCGGATGAAGGTCTTATAGTAGAAGCCCGGCGGCATAAAGCGCTCGCCCAGCGCCGTCAGGGACATCACGTCCCGCTGCAAGGAGGGCCAGGCGTTCTGCGAGCGCACGGCCATGCCCGGCTTGACCGCCCGCCGGCAGGCGCGCACGTTGGGCTCGTCTTCCACCTGCACCAGGCAGTTGGGACAGTGCCCGGCACAACACATCAGCCCGCGCGGCCGGTGATACTTAAACGAGCGGCTCAACACGCGCACCCCGGCGCGGGCCAGCGCCGAGCCGATCGTGTCCCCCGGATGCGCCCGGTAAGAGCGCCCTTCAAACGTGAACGTAAACGTCTCCTGCCTATTAACCGCCCGCCCGGCAGCAGCCCTTGCCTTCTCAGCCACAACCCCCTCGCTCATGCCTCCTCCCTCTCCTGCCAGCGGAACGTGCGGTAAACCTCATTCGTCTTCGTGTGCCGCTCCGCAAGGAACCACAGGCCACAGCCCGCGCGATGGTACCACCACTCCCTCTGCCGCCCCAGCCGGTTCTCCCGCATATACAAATACCCGGCCCACGCCGCGTCATCAACCGCCTCCGCCCGCCCCGGTCGCGGCTGGTACTCTCCCCCATAGCGAAACTCCTGCACATTCCGCGCCCCGCAATTGGGGCATTCAAGCATCAACATCGATCCTCCTCTCCGTGACCGCCGACGGCAGACGGCAGACCGCCGCCAACCTCCAATCTCCAGTCAACCAATCTCCAATCTCTCTAATGCCCCACCGACGCCGCGCCCTTCTCGCC
>JBMCFH010000062.1:0-17554 GCA_048620455.1 Chloroflexota bacterium
GCGATGGACGCATCGGTGACGCTGGCTTCCAGGCGCGGGCGGCGTACCATCCCCTTGCGCGAATTCTATAAAGGGGTGCGCCAGACCGTAATGGCGCCGGATGAAATGCTAGTCGATATCCAGTTTGCGCCAATGGCGGAGACGGCGCGCGGCATCTTCGTCAAACTGGGGTTGCGCCGCGCCCAGGCAATCTCCGTTGTACACGCGACGATTATTCTGGATTTCGATGGCGAGGCAGTTGTGAAGGCTGAGATCAGCCAGGGTAGCGTGGCGCCAACGATTATTTCTACCCCGGATGCCGAGGCCTATTTACAAGGCAAGGCCTTGACCGATGAGGTCATTGCTCGCGCTGCTGAGCTGGCTGCCAGCACACCGACGCCGATCGACGACGTTCGCGGCTCGGCCACTTACCGCACACAGATGATCGACGTGATGGTGCGCCGAGCGCTGGAAACGTTGCGCGATGGTCAGGAGCGGCAACAATGGGATGCGCAGCCCACTATGCTCTGGGGACACACCGCAGGACGTTATCCCGCCGGACCGCAATTTGCGGCAAGTCATGACGATGAGACACCGATTCGGGCCACCGTGAACGGGCAGCCGGTGGAAGCGGCGCATGGTTTGAACAAGACGTTGCTTGATTGGTTGCGTGAAGCGGGTCATCTTACGGGCACCAAGGAAGGTTGTGCTGAGGGTGAGTGCGGCGCCTGCACCGTGTTTTTGGATGGCATGGCTGTTATGTCCTGCCTGGTTCCCGCGCCGCGGGCGCACGGCGCCGAGATCGTGACCATCGAAGGTCTGGCTGCTGATGAACAGGCAGGCGGGGATGAGGTCGAGCGGATCAAGGATCTGCACCCGCTGCAGCGCGCGTTCATTAAGACAGGCGCCGTGCAGTGCGGCTACTGTATTCCCGGCTTCCTCATGTCGGGCGCCAAGTTGCTTGAAGAGCATCCACACCCTGAACCGGATCAGATTATGCAGGCTTTCAGCGGTAACCTTTGTCGTTGCACAGGCTACTATAAGATCGTAAAGGCCGTGGAAATGGCCGCTGCCGAGATGGCAGAGTAGGGAATTGATGAGGAACCAGATAAGGAGGATTGAGCGCCTCGTAGCTTGCGAATCCCGCCAATCTCACTTCACGGAGTAAGACGATGACTATTGGACGTTCTACATATCGCGTTGATGCGCCGGGTAAAGTGACAGGGGCTACGCTTTATCCTGGCGATATACAGAAAGAAGATGTCCTGCACGCCAAGGTGTTGTTCAGCAACAAGCCCCACGCGCGTATGCTTAGTATGGACTTGAGTAAGGCCGAGGCGGTGCCCGGTGTGGTGGCCATATTTACGGCCAAAGATGTGCCCAACAATGAATATGGTCTGACGCTCATGGATCAGCCCGTTCTGGTGGGTCTGGACAATCCCAAGCCAGGGTGCGACGTCAGTCGCTGGGAAGGCGACCAGGTGGCGATGATCGTGGCCGAAACGGAGGAAGCGGCTGAGGAAGCGCGCGATTTGATCGAGATCGAATGGGAAGATCTGCCCGTGATCTCCGATCCGCTGGAGGCCATGAAGGACGAAGTGCTGATCCATCCGGAACGTGGAGACAGCAATATTTACACGCACATGAAGGTGCGCACCGGCGATATGCAGGCCGGCTGGGATGCCGCCGACGTGATCGTCGAAGGAGAGTACCACACTCCCTTCCAGGAACACGCCTATCTGCAGCCGGAGGCAGGGTTGGGCTATATCGACGAGGAAGGGCGCATCACGGTCGTGGTTGCCGGGCAGTGGACGCACGAAGATCAGGAGCAGATCGCTAATGCCCTGGACCTGCCCAGAGATCGCGTGCGCGTCATTTATCCGGCGATTGGCGGCGCCTTCGGCGGGCGCGAAGATATGTCGGTGCAGATCGTGTTGGGCCTGGCTGCCATGCGGCTCCACGAGCGGGGCATTGTTCGGCCGATTCGCATACAGTGGTCGCGAGAGGAAAGCGTGTTAGGCCACCATAAGCGGCACGCGATCACCATTCGTTCCCGCTGGGGCGCTACCAGGGCCGGTAAGCTGACCGCAATACAGACAGAAGTCATTCTGGACGCCGGCGGTTACAATTACACCAGTAACAAGGTGCTGGGCAACGCGCACCTCATGGCCAACGGTCCTTACGAGGTGCCCAATGCTCACGTGGATAGTTACACCGTCTACACCAATAACGTTCCTGGCGGCGCCTTCCGCGGTTTCGGCGGTCCGCAGGGTACCTTTGCGGCAGAGAGCCAGATGAACAAGCTGGCTGAGAAGCTGAACATGGATCCGGTGGAGCTGCGGTTGAAGAACGCCTTGCACGAAGGCAGTGAGATCATTATGCAGTCAGTGATGCCTGCTGGTGTGAGTCTGCCAGAGGTCATCGAGACTTGCGCTCGTGAGGCCGAGTGGCAGCCACAGGAGACGCGCTGGCTGCAACGAGAGAAGGACGCCAGCGTAGAGGATGGCGAGCTGCCGCGCCACCGGGTACATGCGTTGGCCAACCCTGCCTTTCGTTCATTGCCACCCCGGCGCCGCGCTCTGCGGCGCGGTCGCGGATTTGCCTGTGCCTTCAAGAACGTAGGTTTTTCATACGGCTTCCCTGAGCGTTGCGAAGCGACGATCAAATTGTCGGGCGGCGCTGAAATTGAAGAGGCGATTCTCTATCACGCCGGGGCCGATGTGGGGCAAGGGGCTCATACTGCCTTCCGTCAGATGGCGGCGGAGGCGCTTGACGTTCCTCTGGAGCGCGTGAAATTGGAGGCATCGGATACGGCAAGTAGTGGTGACTCCGGTTCCGCTTCAGCCTCGCGCATGACGTGGATGGCGGGTAACGCCATTCGCGGTGCGGCGGAAAAGGCGCTGGAAGCGTGGAAGGATGAGGACCGACCGGCAGTGGGACACCATCGCTTTGTGCCAAAGCCGACCACGGCCCCCGACCCGGATACAGGGAAGGGAATGCCCAATATCACGTATGGCTACGTGGCGGAAGCGGCCGAGCTAACGGTTGACGTGCAGACGGGACACATTCTGGTGGACCGGGTGGTGTGCGCCAACGACGTGGGCAAGGCGATCAATCCCAACCTGGTTGAAGGTCAAATTGAGGGCGCGGTGGTGCAGGCGCACGGCTACGCGCTTACGGAAAACCTGCAGGTGCGTGATGGTCACATTCTGAATCCGCGGCTGAGCACCTACATCATTCCCGGCATTCTGGATATTCCGGTGGAAGTGAAGTCGGTGATCATGGAAATTCCCGATCCGCAGGGGCCGTGGGGAGCGCGGGGCATGGCCGAAATGCCCTTCATTCCTTACGCGCCGGCAGTGGTTGCCGCGCTGTACGATGCCACCGGCGTCTGGTTCGACGAATTTCCGCTGACGCCTGAACGCGTTGTAACCAAACTGCGCGAGCACGGCATCGTCGGCTAAGGGCAGACTCCCGTTCGTAAACGGTAAGGCGCAGCCGGACCAGTACCAGTATGGTCTCGGCTGCGCCTTCTTCTTTTAACTCAGATTGTTATTCGCCGTCGAAGCGCCAGCGCGTACAGTTGTCGGGAAAGCGCGTCCAGGCCAGCGCTTTGCGCGGCTGCATTTCGTACAGACCGCCCTGGTCCCATTGGTCGGCCTGGGGCGCGTAGCCTGAATCGGCGTACTTGTCACGATAGGCCGCCGCCACGCGCTCGGTGAGGGAGCGCGGTGGCGAGGGCAGGGGACGTGCCTCACCTTCTACGATGACGACGTCTGTGCCGCTTTCCAGGTGAGCCACCATGCGCGGATCGCGCGCCAGATTCTTGCCCCGTTGCGTCTCCGGGCTGCCGTCAAAGTATAGCTTTTCGTCCACCCACACACCCCATATCGGCGTGGCGTGCGGACTGCCGTTGGCGCGTACGGTGCTGATCCAGTAGTTGTGCGATTGTTGCAGGCGCTCCCGCGCGTGGGACCAGGGCAAAAGACCCTCATCTCCGGCGGGCACGCCATAATCAGTGGGCATGACGGGGCGGTCGGCGCGCGGTTCGTGTGGGTGCTGTTGGGACATGTCAGACATGAGACCTCCTGTCAATCTGGTTCCTGGTGAGTGTGCTGCATAACGGTGGACGGAAGCGCTCTGCTTCCCTCCGATTGTTCAGCTCACTATTCTAACAGCACCCAGTGACAGCTACGGTCACACTGCCTGCTGCATTCGACGGTTATCAAATCTGGAATTATTCCCCGAATTCAATGCCCTGCGCCAGCGGCATGTCCCGCGACCAGTTGATGGTGTTGGTCTGCCGGCGCATATACGCTTTCCAGGCGTCGGAACCGGACTCGCGACCGCCGCCTGTTTCTTTTTCGCCGCCAAACGCGCCGCCGATCTCCGCGCCGCTGGTGCCGATGTTGACATTGGCGATGCCACAGTCGGAGCCGTTGGCAGAGAGGAACGATTCGGCGGTGCGCAGGCTGTCGGTGAAGACCGCACTGGACAATCCCTGGGATACCTCGTTATGCATGCGCATGGCCTGGTCCCAGTCTGTGTAGCTCATGACGTAGAGAATCGGGGCGAAAGTCTCTTCTTTGACGATGTCTGCCTGTTGCGGCATGCGAATGATGGTTGGTTCCACGAAGGTGGCCCCCAGTTCGGAGCGTCGTTTGCCGCCGACCAGGACTTCGCCGCCGCTTTCTTCGGCCTGCTCGATGGCCCTGAACATGGCTTCCACGGCAGCTTCGGTCACGAGCGGGCCCATCAACGTCTCTTCGTCCAGCGGGTCGCCGATGTTCACCTGCTTGTAGGCCCTGACCAGTCGATCCGTCAGCTCGTCGACGACGTTTTCGTGCACGATCAGGCGGCGCGTGCTGGTGCAACGCTGCCCCGCGGTGCCCACGGCGCCGAAGAGGACGGCGCGCAGAGCCAGATCGAGATCGGCGTTTTCGTCGACAATGATGGCGTTGTTGCCGCCCAGTTCCAGAATGGTGCGTCCCAGCCGACCGGCAACTGTTTTGGCCACGTGCCTGCCCGTAGGAATGGAACCGGTGAAGGAGATCAGCGGCAGGCGCCGGTCGTTAATCATGCGCTCCCCAATATCTTTGCCTGTGCCCACCAGCAAATTGAATACGCCGCCATATCCGTAATCGGCCATGATCCGATTGGTGATATGTTGTACGGCAATGGCCGACAGCGGCGCTACCTCTGACGGTTTCCACACCATGGTATCCCCGGCGACGGCAGCGATGGCTGCATTCCAGGACCAGACCGCCACGGGAAAATTGAAGGCGGTGATGATGCCGATGGCGCCCAGCGGATGCCACTGCTCATACATACGGTGTGCAGGCCGCTCGGATTGCATGGTCAGGCCGTAGAGCTGGCGCGAGAGGCCCACGGCGAAATCACAGATGTCGATCATCTCCTGGACTTCCCCATGTCCCTCGGCGCGGATTTTGCCCATTTCCAGGCTGACAAGGTCGCCGAGTGGCTCCTTCAAATCGCGCAAAGCGTCGCCCAGATCGCGGATAATCTCGCCTCGTCGGGGAGCCGGTACATTGCGCCACTCCTGGAAACAGTCGGCGGCGTGCTGCACGACGCGATCATAAATCGCCGCAGTGGGCTGCACCACGCTGGCAATCGGCTCGCCCGTTGTCGGATTATAGGAAACGATTTTCTCGCCATCTGGATCGGAGAGCCAGTTGTCAGGTCCGATACAGGCGCCGGCGTTTACCTCTTCAATCTGCAGCTTCTGCAGAAGCGACTTCATTCGTGCCTCCTTAAGTTTTTTTGAGACGTGCGTCACTGGTACGTTGGTTTAGTCGTTCTATTTTAATGATACCGATTTGCGAGAAATGTGGTAATGATTCGGGCCAGACGCTGGACTCTGTTACGCTCACTCTATTGAATCGTAAGTGGGCGCGCGGTGCTCTACCGGCTTCCCCACGCTGGCAGGCACGCGACTCCGCTGCACGATAAAGACGCCTGCCAGCACCGTGACTCCACCGACCGCCTGAAGCGGGCTGATCGTTTCGCCGAGAAGGGGCCAGGCCAGGATGGCCGTCGCCACCGGCTGTGCCATGCCCACCGGCGCGACGGCAGAGGCGGGCAGATAACCAAGCGCGTAGCTGAAGGAAAACTGCCCAGAAACCTGAACAAGGAGACCCATAGCCAGGAAGTTAAGGTAGGTGAAGCGAGAGTAGCCCAGCAGCGGTTGGTCCAGAACCCGCGTGGCGATGAAAAGGAGGATTGAGGCGCTGAAGGCAGCCAGCCAGAAGTAGGTCAGCGTATCCATGGTGCGGCGACCGCGCTGGGTAATCAGAAAGTATCCGCCATAGAAAATGCCGGCGATCAAGCCAAACAGAGTGCCCAGGCCCAGCGAGAAATCGGCCAGAACATCCAGTCCCAGCACCAGCGCGGCGCCGGCCATGGCCATCGTCAGTCCTACCCAGAAAATGCCGGGCAGTTCTTCGCGAAAGAAGATGAGCGCGCCCAGTCCGACCCACAGGGGCGCGGTGTTGCCCATCAGAGTGGGGTTGGTCGCGCCGCTGATGAGAATGCCGGTGTTCCAAAAGACGAGATCGCTGGCGAAAAAGAGGCCTCCGACCAGGGCCACAACAACCTCTTCGCGGGTCAGAGGCAGGGCCGACGCTTTGCGCGCCTGGCGGCGACGGTGCCGGATAAAGGGGATTGCCAGAACCAGCGCCGTGATGCTCATTCGGTAGAACGCTGCTACTGGGCCGGGCGCGTCGGCCCATCGAACGAAAATGGCGCTGAAGCCAATGCAGAGGATTCCGAATGCGAGTGCGAGGTAGGAGCGAAGTGTGTCTGTCATTGAGTGGAACTTATACAGCAGGCGCGCCCCGGTAGCAACCGGCGCAACATGTTACTGGATATATGTCCAGCTGGTATATCAGTGTACATTGTTACCGCAACCGGGCTATGATAGTCTACATAAGTGTAGCTGCACATTTATTGCGGCAATCGGTGAGGTTCAATGAGAGCACACAGGATGGAATAAGATATAAGGAGAGCAGATATGGCGACTTGCGCCTGGTGCGGGAACCAGTACGATAAAACATTCAACGTGAGTATGAACGGTGAGGAAAACACGTTTGATTGCTTTGAGTGCGCCATTCAGATGTTGGCGCCAACCTGTGCAAACTGTGGTGTGCGCATCATTGGTCATGGCGTGGAGGCTGGTGAGGTGATCTACTGCTGTGCCCACTGTGCGCGACAGCACGGTATTGAGTCGCTGCGAGATGATACGTCCAACTAGGAGTATCTCCGGGCTATCTCCATAGGAGAAAGTATCTTTGCGAAACCGTAACCCACAAATGAATGAGGACGGCGAACAGGAACAGTCGCCGCAGTTTCAAGGCAGCCGCTGGCGGTTTTTGCTGTGGCTGTTGCTTGGGCTTGCGCTTGTGCCATGGCTCTGGAGCCAGTTTGTTTCAAATGATGAGCTGGAGATAAGTTACAGCGAGTTCCGCCAACAAGTGCGCGAAGAGAATGTCACCGAGGTGACGATCCAGGACCAGCGCGTGCAGGGAACGTTTGATCAACCGCTAGAGCGAATGGTTGATGGCGAGCCAGTGGAACAAAGCGACTTTGTGACCTACGTTCCCGCCTTCGGAGATGAAGAGCTGTTGTCCATGCTGGAAGCGAGTGGGGTTGAGGTCAATACGCAACCTGACTCGCAATTCTCATGGACCTCGATTTTGATCAGCCTCTTGCCCTTCTTACTGCTGATCGGGATCATCTATATGTTCTTCAGCCGCATGCGCACGCAAGGGCAGGGTATCTTTTCAATGGGCAAGAGCCGCGCCCGCCTGTATGACGAAGGTCAGGAAACCACTACTTTCGACGATGTCGCCGGTGTGGAAGGGGCCAAGACCGAGCTGCAGGAAATCATCGAATACCTGCGCAGCCCGGGCCGTTTCGAGCGACTGGGCGGTGAGATGCCGAAAGGCGTTCTGCTGGTCGGCCCGCCGGGCACGGGCAAAACGTTGCTGGCGCGTGCGGTCGCCGGCGAGGCAGGGGTGCCCTTCTTCAGCATTACCGGCTCCGATTTCATGGAAATGTTCGTGGGCGTGGGCGCCTCCCGGGTACGCGACCTTTTTGAGGAAGCCAAGAAGCGGGCGCCGAGCGTCATCTTCATCGACGAATTGGATTCGATTGGACGGCGTCGCGGCGCAGGCCTGGGCGGCGGTCACGACGAACGCGAGCAAACGTTGAACCAGTTGCTGAGCGAGCTGGATGGCTTCGAGCCCAGCGCCAACGTCATCGTCATGGCTGCCACCAACCGTCCGGACATTCTGGATCCTGCTCTTTTGCGCCCGGGGCGCTTTGACCGGCGCATTACAGTGGACATGCCTACGTTGCATAGTCGTGTGGAGATTTTAGAGATCCACGCGCGCAACAAGCCGATGGCCGGCGACGTCGATCTGGAGCGCGTGGCTCGCGGTACGCCTGGTTTCAGCGGTGCGGACCTGGAGAACATGCTCAACGAGGCAGCGTTGCTTGCTGCACGCAAGAATAAGGATGTTATTGAGGCCTCAGACATTGATGAGGCGCGAGATAAGATCCTGATGGGCCTGGAACGCGAAAACCTTGACCTGACGGAGGAGGAACTGCGCGTCATTGCTTACCACGAAGCGGGTCACGCCGTGGTTGCCGCGGTGCTGCCGCACGCCGATCCCATTCACAAAGTGACCATCGTGCCCCGCGGACGCGCCATGGGTGTGACCCAGCAGTTGCCTGAGCGAGACAAGTATCTCTACCCGCGCGAGTACATGGTGGATCGCATGGGCGTCATGATGGGAGGCCGCGCGGCAGAGGACCTGGTCTTTGGCAGCCCGACGAGCGGCGCGGAGAACGATCTGAAGCAGGTGACGAAGGTGGCGCGTAAGATGGTCGTAGATTGGGGCATGAGCCCCAAACTGGGTCACGTGGCTCTTGGCGGCGAACAAGATGAGGTCTTTCTGGGTGAGGACCTGGCGCGCCGGCGCAATTACAGTGAAGCAACCGCCCGGGAGATCGACGAGGAAGTGCGCGACATTGTGGAAGAGGCATATCAGCGCGCCCGCGATACGCTAGACCGCTACCGGGACAAACTTGATCTCGTGGCCGAGACGCTACTGGAAGTCGAGGAGATTTCGGGCGAGCGAGTGCTGGAACTGGTGGGCGTCTCAAACCAGAAACTGGATCAGGGCACGGCCGGAATCCGCAGCGGTGATGACGGGATACTAACCAGGGAACCGCCGGAACCGGCGGATACGCCTGCAGACTAAAAGCGACCTGGCTTTCTGAGAGCTGTTGCGTGCAACAGGCTGGCGGTCTGTTGCTGGCGCGCTGTGGCGCTGATGCAGTTCGTGTGGGAGCTTGCCTGTCACTTTGCCGGCGCGCTGCCTGCTGGGTGATTTCGCCTTTTGCCTGGTGCGGGGTACACTGGGGCAATTGAATCATCTGCCACCATGCTCATGCCAAGTCTGAGACGACGCCTCACATTTATTATCCTGAGCTTGCTGTTTGTGCTGGCGTTAGGCACCGGCTGGTACTCGTTGGTCGAACAGTGGACTGTGGTGGAGTCACTGTACATGACGGTGATTACCCTGACGACCGTCGGCTTTGGCGAAGTGAGGCCGTTGTCTACCGCCAGCCGCCTGTTTACGGTAGGCCTCATTCTTCTTGGCGCAGGCACGGTGGCCTATGCACTCAGTTCAATCGGAGAGTACCTGTTGACGGTTGGGGTGGTCGACAGGATCCGTCAACGAAGCTTGATGCGAGCGCTTAGAAAAATGGAAAATCACATCATTATTTGCGGGGCGGGGCGGGTCGGTCGCTCGGCAGGCGAGACCCTGCACGAGATGGGGCGCGACTTTGTGATCATGGATACGGATCCGCAGGTGGTTCGCGAGCTTACTGAGAAGGACTGGAAAGCGATGGAAGGTGATTCGACCCATGATGATGCCCTGCAAGAAGCGGGGATAGAGCGCGCCGCCGGTCTCCTGGTTTGCACAGGCGACGATTCCGACAACCTCTTCATTGTACTCTCTGCACGCGCCCTAAACTCGAAACTATTGATTGTGGCGCGCAGCGTGGAGACGTCCAACGTGGCCAAAATGCGCCGCGCCGGCGCCGATCGGGTGATTTCTCCCTATCAGACTGGCGGACGGCACATGGCAACTGTCGCCGTACGCCCTCAGGTCGCGCGCTTCCTCGATTTTGTAACACTGGACACCGGGCTGGAACTGTGGCTGGAGGAAGTCCGCATCGACGATAACTCAGCGCTGGCAGGAAAGAGCGTCGTTGAAGCCGACCTCAGGCGGCGCACGGGCGTGACCATCGTCGCCTTGCTACGGGGGGCTGAGGGCGCGATGATTACCCCTGACGAGAACACGCGGTTAGCTGTCGGCGACGAATTGATCGTGCTCGGCACCCGGGAACAGTTGGAGGCGTTGGGCGAACTTGTTGATGAGAAAATCGTCCCGCCGGGATAGTGACCCTGTGCTTCCACCCACAATACTTGATCGAGGGAAGAGAAGTAATGACTGAAGCGAAGGAAACCTGGCACAGGCGCACACATCTCATCCACGACGCCACCAGACACAACCCGACAACGGGCATCTCCTCGCCCATTTTCCAGAGCGCCACATTTCGCTTTGAGAGTCCGGAGGCGATTGCCGAGGCGATGGTTGCCGAGGCGCACCCCACATTCTACGGGCGTTATGCGACGCCCAACACCAAGCAGGTCGAAGCGATAATGGCCCAGTTAGAAGGAGCCGATAATGCCCTTGCCGTGGCTTCGGGCATGGCTGCTGTGTCTCTGGCCCTGTTCAGCTTCCTGCAGGCCGGCGACCACGTTGTGGCTCAGAAGACATTGTATCCTACGACGCACAAGCTGATCGCACACAAATTGCCGTCTTTGGGTATCACATCCACGATGGTGGACCAGACTGACGTGGAGGCATTTGCCGGCGCGATTCGCCCTGAAACGCGGCTTATTTATGTGGAGAGCCCGGCAAATCCAACACTTTCCCTGACCGACCTTGCGGCTATCGCCGATCTGGCGGCGACGCATGGGCTGATCACGGTCGCCGACAATACCTTCGCCACTCCTTATAACCAGCGGCCCCTGGAACTGGGGATTGACCTTGTGGTGCATAGCGCAACCAAGTATCTTGGCGGTCACTCCGATCTCGTCGCGGGGGTCATTGCCGGCAGTGACGAACATCTGGCAGCGGCGTGGGACACGCACGTGATGTTCGGCCCGGTGCTGCACCCCATGGAGGCATGGCTCTTGCAGCGGGGACTGCAAACCTTTGACCTGCGCATGTCACAGCACAACGCGAACGCTCTGGCGATTGCCCGTTATCTTGAGGAACATCAGGCGGTGCGCGAGGTGTACTATCCCGGCCTGGAAAGCCATCCCCAGCATTCGCTGGCCCGCGAACAGATGCCCGGCGGATTTGGGGGCATGGTTTGTTTTGATCTGAAGGGTGGTCGCGCCGCCGGATACGCCCTGTTGGAGGAACTGGAGTTGATTAGCCTGGCAGTGAGTCTTGGCGGCACCCATTCATTGATCACACATCCTGCCAGCACCATTTCGGCGGTGCAGTCGGGGGAGGAAATTGAGACAAGCGGCGTCCAGCCGGGACTGGTACGCTTTTCTGTCGGTCTGGAGGATAGTGAGGACATCATTGGCGACCTGGATCAGGCCTTGAATAAGATATCGTCCTGAGAGTTGCCAAGGGCCAGGGCTACAAGTAGTATAGGCGTTGTTGACGCCCATTTCCTGTGAACGTATTTGATCCTATCGATCAGAGACTATTTCGAAGAGAGCAAGCTGTGAACGAAGAACCAGAATATATCACTGTTTTAGAGGGCCCCACGCCTGACTTTCAGGCAGCGTCGCACCTGTGGTTACAATCTGTCTATGAGGGTCCGGTAGATGCTGCGGTAGCCGAGTGTGAGTTGCGAACGGCCAACGGCGAGGACATCATGGATCGGTGCCGTGGGGCGTGGGAGGAAGGCCGCCCGGTGCGCCTTGATTTCCCGGACGAGCTGCGGATGCGACAGGAAGTCGACGTCGTGGGCCTGCGGTTGCGAGAGGTAGATGAAGGGACCGTTCTGGTCCTCTGGGTTCGCTGGCCGTTGGAAGAAGAAGACGAAGAGGAGGGTGAGTACGATGACTGATCTCGATCCGGTTCTCCGTGACTATTTCGAGGCCCTGAACAACATTGACCGCGCTGCCTTCGTTGACTGTTTCGCCCCGGACGCCGTCCTGCAAGATCCATATGGGGGCCCCCTGCTAGAAGGGGAGTCGGGATTGAACAAGTTTTTCGACGGTATGGAGCGCACCTGGTCCGAATTTGAGATGACGCCGGGAACTGCGTATCGTAGTGGAAATCGCGTCGCGGTCAACTGGACTACGACGGCGACGGCGCGGTCGGGCAAGACGGCCAACTTCGATGGTGTGAATGTGTTCGAGCTCGCCGACGATGGGAGCATCGCCCAGTTGCAGGGCTACTGGGATATAAAGGCCATGCTGTCACAGATTCGTGAATAGGGGTGGCGCGTCGGCCAGACGCATGGCTCCTTGCGAGGCGCACTTATGACGGGCTCATCAAAGACCTACGAGACAATTCGGTACGATGTTTCTGACGGGGTTGCCACTATAACGCTCAATCGCCCCGAGACGTTGAATGCATTCAACGAGCAGATGATCGGCGAGGCCACGGATGCCTTTAAGGCGGCGGGACGGGATGACGACGTGCGCTGCGTGGTGATTACCGGCGCCGGGCGCGGTTTCTCTTCAGGTCAAGATCTGAAAGATGTTCAGGAGCGGGGCGACGACTTTTCCATCGCCGATCACCTGCGACGAGGTTACAACCGTCTGATCAGGCGTATGGTTACGCTGGAAAAGCCGGTGCTGGGCGCCATTAATGGCGTTGCCGCAGGCGCGGGCTGTGGCGTAGCCGTTGCCTGCGATTTACGCATCGCCTCGCACCAGGCGAGCTTTGTGCAGGTCTTCAGCAAGGTGGGGTTGATACCGGACAGCGGTTCTACCTGGCTCCTGCCGCGCCTCATCGGCCATGCACGCGCCTATGAGATGGCGGTCACTGCGGAGAAGGTGCCGGCTGAGAAGGCGTTGCAATGGGGTCTGGTCAACCAGATCACACCGGCCGATCAGCTAATGGAAATTACGGCTGCCTGGGCTCAGCGGTTGGCCAGCGGTCCGACGCTGGCTTATGGGCTGACCAAGCGAGCAATGCACCACGCGTGGACTTCGAGCCTTGAAGAAGCGCTGGCGTATGAAGCGATGTTGCAGGGTATTGCCGCCGGCAGCAAAGATCACAAGGAAGGAGTGGCTGCTTTCCTGGAGAAGCGCACTCCCCAGTATGAGGGTCGATGACCGAGCAGAAAATACAGGTAGTGGGGGTTGCCGGCGCAGGTACCATGGGCGCCGGCATCGCACAGGCGACGGCGCTGGGGGGCTACGACGTTATCCTCTACGATCTCTCCGACGACATTCTGGAAAAGGCTACCGATCACATTCGGGTTTCCATTGACAAGGGGGTGCGCCTGGGTAAGGTGCAACCCGAGGTCGCCCGGCGCGCTCAGGAGGCCTTCCGGCGGACGACGCGCTTGCGAGAGCTGGCCTCGGCTGACCTGGTCATCGAGGCCGTGCCCGAGGACCTTGACCTGAAGCGAGAACTCTTTGCCAGGCTGGACGCTATGGCATCGCCGCAGACGATTCTGGCAAGCAATACGTCGAGCCTGAGTATTAATGCGCTGGCTGGCGCGACGGATCGGCCCCATCAGTTCCTGGGCCTTCACTTTTTCAATCCCGCACATATCATGAAGCTGGTTGAGATCATCCGCGCCGAGGATACCAGCGAGGAGACGGTGTCCGCGGCAGCGAAGTATGTTGAACGTCTGGGCAAACGCGCCGTCTACTGCAAGGATACGCCCGGATTCATCGTCAACCGTGTGGCCCGGCCTTTCTATGGCGAAGCCTTTCGCCTGCTGGGCGAGGGTGCCGCGGATGTCGAAGCGATCGACGAGCTCATGGCGTCCGTGGGTTTCCGTATGGGGCCTTTTCGCCTGGTTGATTTGATCGGGTGCGACGTGAACTTCGCCGTCTCCCAGACGGTCTACGAGGCCTACTTCCACGATCCTAAATATCGTCCCCATCCCCTGCAACGCCGCATGGTGCAGAGTGGACGGTTGGGGCGCAAGTCTGGTCGCGGGTTTTATGATTACGGCGGACAGAGCGCCGAGGAGTAGGGCGGTTTCGTATGGATGAGGCTGAAGTTGTCGTAGAATCACTGTCACCCATCAGCGCCTGGTTGCTGACGCATGGCACGCGTATCGCTGTGATACTGGTCGTGGCAATTGTCGGCTACCGGCTCTTCTATCTTCTCGCGCGGCGCGTCAAGCACCGGGTGCAAAGCCGGGACGACGTCGAGGGCAGTACGCTGGATCGGCGCGCCGAAACGCTTTTCGACGTGATTACCAGCGCCGGCCTTGCCGTCGTGGTTACCGCAGCGGCGCTAACTATCCTGCAAGAAGTAGATATCGAGATTGGGCCGCTGCTTGCCAGCGTGGGGATTGTGGGCCTGGCTTTGGGTCTGGGTGCGCAGACGCTGGTCAAGGACGTTATTAGTGGATTATTCATCCTCATAGAAAACCAGTTCACGGTGGGCGAAACGGTCGAGCTGAATCAGTTGGTGGGCACTGTGGAGCAGATGACTCTGCGCGTGACGATGTTGCGCGACGTCGAAGGGGTCCTGCACCTGATTCCCAATGGGGAGATCCGCATCGTTTCCAACCACTCCCGCGACTGGTCTCGGGCTATTGTGGACGTTGGCATTCCTTACGAAGCGGACGTGGACAAGGCGATTGCAGCCCTGTATGAAATCGGAGAAGCGCTCAGGCAAGATTCCGACATGGCACCATTGGTGCTTGAGGAGCCAACGGTCACGGGGATCGAAGGGCTGGACGATTGGCAGGTACGCCTGCGCTTTATGATCAAGACGTTGCCCAATCAGCATCTCAATGTGCAACGGTACGTGCGCCATGAGATCCAGCGCGTCTTTCCCCAGAGGGGCCTTGCGCTGGCTTCTCCGCGCCAGGAGGTCGTGGTGCTTTCCACGTCCCAGCCCGACCCGGCGTCAGAGTAGGGCATCGGCGCTGAGAGAACGGCGACGGCGGGGAATCTATTCCTGAGTGGCAACGTAGAGGGCGTTGTCCACTGTTACGAAGATTCGCAGCGGCGTTTCGGCCACGTCGAAGTCCCCCAGCTGAGCGAAAAGTTCCTCTCCGGATTGTGGCGCACGTGCTTTGTACTGCGCGAGGAACGTTCCCCCCAGACTGAGCTGCACAATGCGCGCGCTGCCTGGATCGGCGACGAATATGGAGGAATTAAGCCCGCTGCCGATGATCCGCAGCCGCGTTGGCGCAATGAGGGGCGTTTCCAGCCCGCTTTCGGCAAGACTTGTCTCATCCCACAGCAGGCTGTCCTGACCATAACGTCGTATGCGGCCATCCCGGTAGAGCACGATCACGCTGCCATCCTCGCTGTAAATAGCCACATCGCTGGCGGTATTCAGATCGGGTAGGCTCAGGGCGCGTTGATCTTCGTCTACGTAAAATCCGTTGCCTTCAGGAAAGTAGCGCCAAATCTGCTGTGCCCCTCTATCCAATACGTAGAGCCGTTCGTTGAATTGTGTGATGGCAACCGGTCGCACCCAATCACTGGCCAGGCCCAACGGCGCGGCGCGCACGTTAGAGAAACCGGGATGATAGGTGAGTAGCGCACCACGGGCATCCAGAACCGCTATCCCCTCGTCGGTGACCTGCGATCCGTTTGGCCGCCACATGAGATCCAGCAATTCGCCTACAACGTGGTTGCCCACAGCCTGACCACCGAAGAGAATCTCCTCCGGCTGTTCGGACACGAACGTGACGTAATCCTCTTCGGTCTCGTGCACGAAGACGCGATTGTTCCCGCTGTCCAGCGTGTAGATATCGCCATTGAGGCCGGCGCGCAGGGCAACGCCCGTCATCTGGCTGCCCTCGGCGTACTCGTAGAGCAATTCTGAGCTTAAGCGGGTCACGTCGTCAATGCTGTCCAGCGCCGTCTGAGCCTGCCGGCGCAGCCGGTCCACCTCGTCGTCGCCGGGGTGCAACATATCAGCTTCGGCCGCCAGCGTCAGCGCCTGCTCGTACTGCTCCCGCGCTCCTGCTTCGTTGTCTGCCTGTTCGCCGGCGACTATCGCCTGCTGCATTTCGCTTCGGATTTCGCTCATGCGCGTCACACGGCCGCGTTGTACATATACTCCGCCCACGACAAGCGCTACGATCAGGGGGATGAGCACTGCGAGCGTCGCCGGTAGGGCCCAACCGCTCGGCTCTTCATCCTCTGCTTCCTCGCTACCGGCCGGGCGCAGGCGACGCATGAGGTCGGCCAGCCAGCCGGTAACACGGGAGAGGCCCATGGCGGTCTGGGAAGAAGCGCGGCGCGCCGTGTCCTCGACGGCGGTGGCCGATGGCAGGTCGACGTCAGGCAGTGAGGTCGATCGCATGCGGTCGAGCGGCGAGCGCCGCCCCGGCAAGGCTGTCCCTTGCTCCCGCTGAGGTTGCCGCTGCGGCGGGTCGAGGGCGCGGCCACTCGCGGCGGACGACGGTTGTGTGCGACGCTGTCCTGAGCCCAACGGGATGACGGTGTCGGGAATGCCCACCGGCGTTTCATCGGTAAACTCCACGATGAGCATACGCGCAGTCTCACGCTCCAGCAGCTGAGCCAGATGTGGCAGGCTATCTTCTACAGTGCTGTCGATCAGGACCGGTTTCAATACGTCCTGCGGCAGATGTGTGACGCGGGGGTCTGCCAGCAGCAACATGTCGCCGCTTTGCATCCAGTTGTGAAAATAGCGCAGGTCCAGCCCTGCACTGCGACCCAGAGGCGTTACCTGATCCGGTTCGCGGGCAGGCAGACGCTCCAGCCCGAAGTTGCGTCCGATCAGGGCCAGCGCCTCTCCCGCCTGGACTACGAACAGCTCATTTTCGCGCAGGACGGCGCAGGTAATTGCTCCCTCACGCGCCGGTCCGGAGCGGCTGAGGTTCTGGCGCAGTAATAGTTGGTTGGCTTCCAGAATAGCCTGGCGCAGAGACGCGGTGACGCTGCCGGCGGAACTGTAGAAGCGCTTGCTGATCGCCTCCAGGAGATCTTCTGCCAGAGCCTTATAGGTGTCGGGCTGCCCGCTGAGGCTGAGATGTACGAAGAGAAAATCGCGCGTGCGCCCGCGCACCGCCTTCGCCGGGGGCGCCTGCGCCAGTAGCCCAGGGATGGCGGAGGTTTGCTGCGGTTCCCCTTCCCGCATATATAATTTTCCGGTGACTGCCTGTAATTCCATGAGGCTCAATTGCCCATTGTGGCCACGATATTAACTGGACATAAGGATAGCACGGCACTGACATCCGGACAATGGCAGCTGCCGGGCACAGCGTGCTCAGATGAGCGTGATTGGGCGGCTGTGGGGCAGGGAGTATACTATGAGGGCAACGCCGACATATA
>JBMCFH010000063.1:0-17340 GCA_048620455.1 Chloroflexota bacterium
CGGTAGTGGTTGCCTCAAAATAGGTGTTACTCAGGCAGTTGCCGTAATCGCCGCAAGTTGTCATCAATCTGACGCCGGAGCTGAGCCGGATTCAGCTGGCGGTACTGGCGCTGCAAGCGCACCTTGCAGATGGGCGAGACCGCCGGCGAGGCCATGGCTCGCTGGTGCGGCGTCTGGGCCACATCATAGCGCTTGTAGATTTTAGCACCATCACGGTGTTTTTCGACCAGTTTCTGGACTGGCTGAAAGAAGTTGACGTAGGCATGTAAGTCCTCATGAATGGCCTCCAGCAGTTGGGCGGCCTCTGGGGAGGTGTAGCGACGGTAGCCGATGGTGCCGCGCACCACCGCGCCGTTCTTCTGCTCCACCCAGGCCTGGTCGTTCTTCTTCCAGGGGCGCGAGCGCGTGAAGGTAACCGCGTTCCCTTCACAGTAACGCTTGAGGGTGCCGTTGATGAAGACGCTATCGTTGTCGGAGTCCAGGCCTCGCAAGGGAAAGGGCAGGCGTTGCCGTAGACAGTCCATGGCCGCCGTCACTGCCAGCTGGCTGCGCTGACGCAGGAGCAAGCATTCCGTCCAGCCCGTGGCGATATCCGTCGCCGTCAGCGTGTTGAGATACTGCCCCTCGACCGTGTCGCCGCAGTGCGCGACCAGGTCCATCTCCAGGAAGCCTGGCTGCACGTCGTCCCACTCGGCAAAGGTGCGCACCGGGATGGACTGCTTGAGCAAGGTGCCCGGCTTGGTCGTGCTCAAACCGCGCCCTTGTTGCTGGCGGTACGGCTGTAGTTTGCGGTCGATGGTCGCCGCGCTCATTTGTAGCAGCAGCCGCCGTGTCTCTTCGTCCAGCACCAGCTCGTCATGCCGCTCCAGCACCGCCACCATCTCCGGCAGAAACGGCTGCAGCCGCTTGCCACAGATACACCCGCATACCCGCCATATCTTCACGAGGGCCGAGACCACGGCGCCCGTGTACATCCGCTTGCGGCCGCGCCGTTCCGCCCCAGACTGGTAGCCCTGCCGTAAGGCCCGGATCGCCGACTTGCGGTGCAGCCCGCTGAGCGCCACGAACTCATCCAATATCTTTGTCTTCTCCGAGCGACTCGCCTGCAGATAGCGATGACGCAGCCGCTCCACCACTTCCCGTTTGCCTTGTTGGCTCATTTTTGTGTCCTTCATCATAGCGACGAAGGTAACACTTTTTTTGAGGCAACCACCACGCCTTCGGTAACATTTTTATTGAGTCAATGCGCACTCTTCCCTTATACCCACTCTTCCCTTATAATAGAATCAAAGGTTCGCGCTAACACCGCGTCGCCAGCTAAGAGCGAAGATGAAAAATGCCCACCCAGGCGAAGTGCAAACTCAGTTCCCTGCTTGTCCTACTGGCCGCCTGCACCTTGCTCGCAGCCTGCCTGCCAGAGTCAGATGCCGGGCCGCTGCCCATCGCCAGTGTCTCGCCCGCGGCCACGCAGTTGACGGCAGCGCTTGAACCCGATCTTCAAGTAAACACCCCGCAGCCCGGCCGCGCAAACCAACCAACCGGCACACCGGTGCCGACGATGGCGCAAACGGCAACAAAGGTTCTACCGCCCATAGCCAGTCACAGCGCCACGGTGACACAGGTTCCACCGCCCACGCTCACTCGCACCCCGACGGCTTCACAACCACCCCCAACGTCGACCACAACGACGCCTGAACCGCCACCGCAAGGCGCCGGTGCTCCCAAAATCATCACTTTCACAGTATCTCCGGATAGAATCTCTCCGGGCGAACGTGCAACGCTGACGTGGGAGACAGAGGGTGGGGAGAGCGCAACCCTTTGCTCGGTGCTGAATTTGCAACATCCCGGCGACTGCTCTGATGTACCACCGGTTGGCTCCCGGGAGATTGTCGCCGACCAGGATGCAACAATCTACATGTTTAGGCTGACTGTTGATAACTCTGTCGCTGGCTATACCGAAGACATTTACCTTTGTATCAACATTAGCAACCTGTTTTTTGAAGATCCGCCGCAAAAATGCGGGGCTTCGCCGCCGATTTACTCCTATGCGGCTGCCCAACGGTTTGAACGTGGATTAATGATATGGCTAGAAACAACGGACGAGTTCTTCATCTTTTGGGACGACGCCAACGACCAGACATACGATCCTTTTACTGTTGTTTCTGGGCCTCTGCAGTTAAAGCCGGGCGCCTCTGTAGACAACCGCGTTGGCGACGTACCTGACGGCTACTATGAGCCCGTGAGCGGTTTCGGCTTACTCTGGCGCGGCGAAGTAGCCGGAAGGGAGGCCCTACGCGAAAGCCTTGGTTGGGCGCTGCAACCGGAATTCGGCTTTGAGACAGTTTATCAACACGGAATCACATCGGCCTGGCACTACTTTGACCGCTATATACGTGATCCGGATGGCAGAGTCAGATATCTCTGGGGCCAGACATATCTTGGTACCCACTGGAACTACGTAGAGGAATCGCAATCGGAGTGAGTTCGACTTCCCCAGGGCCGTTCCCAGAACTTGACATCCGCGGGCGCCAATGCCGCCCCGCTCATAGACTTTTACTGACCAGATCCCGTAGCTCGCCGATGAATTGCGCCGGCGTTAAGCACTTTCTTCGCTGCGGCCGCCCGAACGCTCGCGATAGATAGCTTCTCGCTCTGCAGCCAGACCCTCTAAAAGGTCGGCCAGACTCACGCCGGCTTCTTCCATTTCCTCTCTAAACCGGGCCTGTAGCGCCGGTACTCGCAATTCTTGCGGGGCGAGAATCAGCAAGTCGTCGATCTGGAGCAACGTCAGAATGTCGCCTTCGGCGGCCGGGAGTTGTTCGCGTACAGCCTTGGGGATAGTCACCTGTCCCCTATCCCGCAAACGGATCGTATATGTCTTCGTATCGCCGTTCATCCCACTGCCTCCAAATCAGAAAGTGTGAAAATCAGCTCCTATCATCGTTGCTCCCTATTGTCGACCGGCTCACAGACTTTACATGCTCCCCTTCCCCAGAATTTGCTTGCAATTGTCCCTCTCCTATGCTATCCTACTCCCATCTCGTTGTCAGACAACCTAAACAAACTTCAGACATCTCATGCAATCAGGGTCCGGTTCCCGCGTTGACGAGGTCTCCGAACAGATCAGAGAGTTGATCGACCAGCAAACCTTTGCCGGCGGGCGCTTACCGTCCGAACCGCAGCTGACCCGCCTCCTGGACGCCAGCCGCGCCACCGTGCGCCAGGCCCTCTCCCAGCTCGAAGCAGAACGCATCATCACCCGCAAGCACGGCGTCGGCACCTTCGTCAACCAGCGCGTGCTCAACATCGGCACCCGTCTCGATCAGGTCTGGGACTTTCAGGAAATGATCCAGCTCGCCGGCTACGAGCCCGGCGTGCAACACATAGAAATGGGCCTGGAGCCGGCGCCGCAAGCATTGCTGGACACCCTGGCCCTGGAGCCCGACGACGAAGTGCTGACCACGGCCAACCTCTTTCTGGCCGACGGCGTGCCCGTCATCTACTGCGTCGACGTCATCCCCGCCCGCCTCGTGCGCCGCGCCTATAACGACGAAGAGCTTCACGGTCCCGTCTACAACTTCCTTGAACGCCGCTGCGATCAGCGCGTCAGTTACAACATCACCCAGATCATGGCCATCGTCGCCGACGACGAACTGGCAGAGCGACTGCAAACCAGCGCCGGCGCCCCCCTGCACTATTTCGAAGAAACCGGCTTCAACAGCAACGACGAACCGATCATCTATTCCGAAGAGTGTTACTCGCCATCCTTTTTCGAGTTCAACATCGTGCGCAAGATGACCACCCGTCGCTAACACCGCACCCACGACGCCGCATGAACGTTTACGTGTTAATTCGCTAAGGTGTCATGCTGAGCGAAGCGAAGCATCTCTGATCTCCAGTAACCGAGGATTCCATTCCTCGCATGACGAACCACAGGAAACAACTCGTGACCGAGCAAAAACACAGAGTCATTTTCCAACCCATGGGGGTAAGGGCCAAAGTGCCCGAAGGCGTTTCCCTGCGTAGCGCCGCCCGCTCCCTGGGCGTGGCTATCGACAGCGTCTGCGGCGAGCGCGCCACCTGCGGTCGCTGCAAGGTCATCATCCAGCGCGGCCACTTCGCTAAAGAAAATATCACCTCCTCCCTCGACCATCTCTCGCCGCCCGACGAAGGAGAACGCGACTACTGGCGCAGGCGGCGCAAAGGGCTCCGGGCGCAGGGCGAAGATCCCGACGCCTTCCGCCTCTCCTGCCAGGCCCGCGTCCACGGCGACGTCGTCGTCATGGTGCCCGAGAGCAGCCAGGCCGTACAGCAGGTCGTGCGCAAGGCCGCCGGCGCGCGCACCGTAGACGTGCGCCCCACCCTGCGCAAGCTATACGTAGAGCTGGAAGAAGCCACGCTGGAGCAACCGCAGGCCGACTGGGAGCGGCTCAAAGCCGCCCTGCTCGCTGCCGACCCCCTGACGCGCGGCCCGCACCACTTGCCCCTGGATGAATCGGCCATGACCATCGACCTGCCCGCCCTGCGCCATCTGAGCCAGGCCGTGCGCGACGGCGACTGGCGGCTCACCGCCACCGTGCGCAACAGGGGCGAAGTGCTGCGCGTGGAGCCGGGCTACGAAGAAACGCTGGTGGGATTGGCCGTGGACATCGGCACCACCACCATCGCCGCCCACCTCTGCGATTTGCACGGCGGCGAAGTGCTGGCAACGGCGGCGACGATGAACCCCCAGGTCAGCTACGGCGAAGATATCATGTCGCGCATGTCCCACGCGGCGGAGGACGACGAAAACCTGCAGGCGCTGCAGAGCGCCGTGCTCAACGCCCTCAATAAGCTCGCCCGCCGCGCCGCCCGCCAGGCAGCCATGAGGGCCACCGAAATCATGGAACTGGTCGTCGTGGGCAACACCGCCATGCACCACCTGTTCCTGGGCCTGGACACCCGCCCCCTCAGCCGCGCGCCCTACGTGCCCACACTGCACAGCGACCTCACCCTGCGCGCCCGCGACGTGGGCCTCACCGCAGTCAACGCCGCGGCCTACGTCCATTTGCTGCCCATCACCGCCTCGTTCGTGGGCGCCGATAGCATGGCCGTGCTTCTGGCCGAAATGCCCCACAAACAGGACGAAAACTGGCTCATCGTGGACGTGGGCACCAACGCCGAGCTGGTGCTGGGCAACCGCGAGCGCCTCGTCTGCACCTCCACGCCCACCGGGCCCGCCTTCGAAGGCGCCCATGTCGAATACGGCATCCGCGCCACCGAAGGCGCCATCGAGCGTGTGCAGATCGATCCCGACACCCTCATCCCACGCTTCAAAGTGGTCGGCTGCCCCCACTGGTCCGACGAGCCCGGCGCAGAGCTGCCGCCCGTACGCGGCATCTGCGGCTCGGGCATCATCGACGGCGTCGCCGAACTATACCGTGTGGGCCTCATCGGCAGCGACGGCCTCTTCCGCGACGGCGCCAGCTCGCCCCATCTGCGGCGAGGTGAGGACGGCGTCTATGGCGCCAGCGGCCCCTATTTTGTGCTGGCGGAGGCGGAACAGACGACGTCCGGGCGTGCAATCCCTATCACGCAGGAGGACGTGCGCCAGATACAGCTTGCCAAGGCCCCGCTCTACGTAGCCGCTCACTATTTGCTACACCAGCTGGGCCTGCAGCGCCCCGACCGCATCCTGCTCGCGGGCGGCTTCGGCAGCCACATCGACCCCGTCAAGGCCATGCTCATCGGCATGATCCCCGACTGCCCCCTGGAACGCGTACACGCCGTGGGCAACGCCGCGGGTGATGGCGCGTGGCTGGCTCTTGTGGACCGCGAGCGGCGCGCCGAGGCGCGGGAGATACTGAACACCATTCAGCGCATTGAACTGCCGGCGCAATCCGGCTTTCAAGACCAGTTCATGCTGGCGTTACATTTTCCACACATGGTCGATCCCTACCCCCACCTCGAGGGCATTGCCCCCCACCGGGAGGTAGATCCTATGGCCGGCCGGCTCTTCGGCGACCATCTGCCGCAGTTCGGCTCATAACAACCGTTACGCAAGGAGGACAGTTGATGGCAAACGAGCAAGAACACCTGGAAGACATCAAAGCCGCGATTATCGACGGCGACGACGACTGGTCCGCGGAGGCCACGCAGGATGCCCTGGACGACGGAGTCGATCCACTGGCCATTCTCAACGACGGCCTCATGGCCGGAGCCGACGTGGTCGGTCAAAAGTTCGAGCAGGGCATCTTTTTCCTGCCCCAACTGATGCTCACCGGCCGCGCGCTCAAAGCGTCCATGGCCCTTGTGGAGCCTACGCTACAGGCGGCCTACGCCGAGAGCGGCGCGGAAGAAGGCGACACCGGCGTCGTGGTCATGGCCACGGTGAAGACCGACATCCACGACATCGGCAAGAACATCGTATCGTCCATGCTCACCGCTTCCGGCTTCCAGGTGCACGATCTGGGCGTAGACGTGCCTATCAAGAACATCATCACCAAGGCCCAGGAAGTGAACGCCAACATCATCGGCTGCTCCGCTCTGTTGACCACCTCCATGCCCTTCATGCGCGACCTGGTCGATTTGCTGGAAGCGATGGGCGAGCGCAGCCGTTTCAAGGTCATGGTCGGCGGCGC
Source organism: Chloroflexota bacterium (assembly GCA_048620455.1). Classification (GTDB taxonomy): domain Bacteria; phylum Chloroflexota; class Anaerolineae; order Promineifilales; family Promineifilaceae; genus JAAYYY01. The sequence goes on from JBMCFH010000063.1 coordinate 6,621, forward strand.
GTCGGTCACGCCTGAATTCGCGCAGAAGATCGGGGCCGACGGCACGGCGCAAAACGCCGTCAAGGCCGTGCAACTGGCGCAGCGCCTGATCCGCGAACAGCGGGCGCAAGGAGTGGCAGCGTAATGATTCTGAACTACCTGGAAATTATCGACCGCGCCAATTCTGGTCCCTACATTGAAGAGGAAAACTGGGACCTGGAAAAGGTAGCCATGACCACCATGAAACTGGTGGAAAAATATAACCTGACCTGGGATCCCGAGTGCGTGATCGCCGACGACCCCGGCCTGGCGGACGCCATTTTCGACGCCGGCCTGGAGCTGGCCCAGACCATCGGCGCTTACTCCCGTTCCACCGAGCGCATCATCGAATTCGAACCCGGCGAGCTGGAAGAAGGTATGCGCCTCATGCCCCAGACGCTGGTCATGGGCGAAGGCAAAGACGCCCGCACTCTCTACGCGCGCCAGATTATGGACGAGCGCCTGCCCCTGGTGTGGGCCGGCAATCCCGGCGCGCCGCACCCCGAGGAGCTGTTCAAACCCGCCGTGCGCAGCTGGGCCCAGGAGCCCATCGTAGACATGATTACCTGTGGCACGCTCGTCGAGGTGGAAGGGCGCGAAGTGCGCACCGAAGATCCCATCGAGATCATTTCCACCCGCCGCGAGCTGCAAATCCTGCGCCAGGTTCTGCGCGAAGTAGGTCGCCCCGGCATGGGCATGCTCGCCGCGCAAAGCAGCGTCTCCGAACTGGGCGACCTGGCAGTGGCCAATCCCGATTACCTGCGCCCCTGCGACTCCCATCTGGTACCCATGCTCAACGAGTTGAAGATGGACAATCGCAACGTCGCCCGCGCCGTCAACTCCCTGGAGTACGGCATGCGCAACGCTTCCCTGCCCTGCGTCATCGTCGGCGGTCTGGGCGGCGACGCGCCCGGTTCCGCCGTGGTCAACGTCGCCTCGTTCATCATCTCCAACCTCACCTGCCTTTCCGATTACCACCTGTGCCACCCCATCCACATGCGCCACGTCGCTACCACCACGCGCAGCGTCATGTGGGTAGAGAGCATCGTGCAACAGGCCTTCGCGCGCAACGCACCCTGCATCATCGTCTCCGACATCTATCCCAAGAGCGGCGCGCTGACGCGAGAACTACTCTACGAAACGGCCGCCAACGCCATCGCCATCACCGTCACCGGCGGGCACCTGGAAGGGTGCGGCTCCGCCGACGGCAACGCGCCCAACGGCACCGGCCTGGAAGCGCGGCTCATGGGCGAGGTGGGACACGCCGTGGCGCGCCAGGGCCTGACCCTGGCCGAGGCCAACGAAATGGTGCTCAATCTGCTGGAGAAGTACGAACACGTTTTCGATCTGCCCGATGGCAATCTTGGCGCACGCATCGATGAGGCATACAATCTAGAGACAATGCGCCCCGTGCCAGAGTGGCTGCAAATGTACGAGGAGGTGAAAACGGAATTACGAGAACTGGGTTTAGTCACGTTACACTGAGCCTTCACTGAGTGACACTTCCACCCTCAGTGTCGGTCTGAGTCTGTTTATGTGGGAGGGTTAGTTTCAGGAGGAACGTGCCATGGTTCTGTATCTGATCGTGAATCTCGTCATCCTGGTCGTGCTGGGCTTTATCGCCCGCACCTTCGGTGAGATAACGAGCGGGCAGGGGGGCTGGAATTTCGACTATACGACGAGGGACATCGTCATCATTGCCATCATCGCTGCCATCGCCGGCGTGGTCAACACCGGCACCGGCAACCTCTGGTACCTGGCGAACTCTTCACTCGGTCCCCTGGGCGGCGCGCTGCTCCAGGGCGCTTTCATGTGGGCCTACATCCTCGCTGCCTGGCTGATCCGCAAACCCGGATCGGCTCTGGCTGTGGGCATCATCGAGGCCGCCGTAGAGATTTTGCTGGGAAACGCCTCCGGCATCGGTACGCTGGGCTGGGGCATCTTCCAGGGCCTGGGCATCGAAATCGTGCTGGCCATGGTAGCCTACAGCAAGTTCAATCTGCTGACCGCCCTGATGGCCGGCGCGGGCGCTTCGCAATTCGGCACCGTGTGGACCGCCATTCTCTTTGGCTGGGATCCGGCGACGGCCAACGACGTGTGGATGGCCGTGCCCGTCAACCTGATCTCGGGCATGATTCTCAGCGGCGTCATCGGCTACTATCTGGCCCAGGCCATCGCTCGCACGGGACTTGTGCGCGCGGCGGCCACCTGACCGGCCTGACGATTGTTCTACACGCGGCGACGCCCAGGGCGCGGGCGTCGCCGCCACCCCTATGATTTCAATGGCGTTTTTATTAAGGCAGTTACGATAGAGGAGTTATGCCCGAATCCCAGGCGCCAACGTCTGAAAATAATGTGCTGGTAGAGATCCGGCGCGTAACTTACACGCATTGGAATCAGAACACGCCCACGTTGCGCGACGTCTCCCTGCAGCTACGACCAGGGACGCTCAACGTGCTCGTTGGTCCCAGTGGCTCGGGCAAATCGACCCTGTGCGATCTGTTCAACGGCGTAATTCCCCATCTCTACGGCGGCGAATTCGATGGAGATGTGTGGGTCGATGGCCTCAATACCCGCGATGTGCAAGTCAAGGACCTCGCCCAGAAGGTCGGGCGCGTTTTCCAGGATCCGGAAACGATGTTCGCCACCCTCTACGTCGAAGACGAGATCGCCTTCGGCGCAGAAAACCTGCGTTATGATGCAGAGATCATTCGCGAAACCGTAGATGATCTACTGCAGCAGACCGACCTCGACAGTCGCCGCCACCACCTGGTGTGGAACCTCTCCGGCGGGCAGATCCAGAAACTGGGGCTGGCCTCGGTTCTGGCCATGAAGCCACAACTCATCGTCCTCGACGAGCCCACGTCCAACCTCGATCCCGGCGCCACACACAACGTCCACGAAATGGTCCTGGCCCTGCGCGACCAGGGCATGACCGTGCTGCTGGTCACCCGCGAGCTGGATGAATTTCTGGCCGAAGCGGACCAGTTGCTGGTCATGGACGAGGGCCGTCTCTTAGCCGCGGGCCCGCCGCGCCAGGTCCTGCGTGAGCATGGCGCGACGATGGCCGGCTCTCTCGGCGTCTGGCTGCCCGAAACCAGCGCCATCGGCATCGCCTTGCAACAACAGAATCTGCTGGAAGGCGAGATTCCCATCACGGTGGAGGAAACGCTGGCGGCGCTGCCGCCGCTGGCAGCCGTCGACGCACCGCTTGCCGCCGAGCGCCCGGGCAACGGTGCCACCGGGTCCCAGGCAGAGCGGCTGATAGTAGCTCGCGATCTACATTACGCCTATCCCGGGGGGACGAAGGCGCTGCGCGGCGTTTCTCTCGACATCCACGCCGGCGAATGGCTGATGATCGTGGGCCGCAACGGAGCCGGCAAGAGCACGTTGGCGCGGCTGCTCGTGGGCCTCACGCGCCCGCAAGACGGCTCGCTGACTCTGCTCGACCGCCCCGCGCAGAAGTGGAAAGTTCAGAAACTGGCCAACCACATCGCCCTCGTCTTCCAGAATCCGGAACACCAGTTCCTCACCGACACCGTCGCCGACGAGATTGGCTACAGCCTGCTGGCGCACGGCATCCTCGATCCCGAGGAAAAAGAGGCGCGCACCGCAGAGATGCTGGCGCTCCTGGGGCTCGAAGAGGTCGCCGGCGCCCACCCCTTCTCCCTCAGCGCGGGCCTCAAGCGTCGCCTGGGCGTGGCAACCATGCTCGCCGGCGAACCGCGCATATTGCTGGTCGACGAGCCGACCTACGGTCAGGACCGCCAGATGACTCACACGCTGGTGGCCCTCATGCAGCAGATCCGCGCCCGCGGCGTGGCTGTGGTCATGATCACCCACGACATGCGGCTGGTGCAGGAATATGGCGAGCGTGTGGTGGTCATGAGTGAGGGCCAGATTCTTTACGACGGCGACACCTCCGGCCTTTTCGAGCGCGACGCGCTGCTGGACGCGGCCAATCTGCGACGCACCATCCTGCACGACCTGATCAACAGCCTGCGCCGCGAGGGCCTCCCCGTGCCCCAGAACCTGCGCCATACCGGCGATTTCATCGACCTGCTGCGATTGCAGGCGCCCGAGCGCGCGGCGTCTACCGTACAGGAACCAGAGCAAGAGTAATGTCAGACACATCTCACAGCCTTCAGTACATCGACCGCGACTCGCCCATCCACCGCGCCTATCCCCTGGCCAAGCTGGCCTGGGTTTTTCTCGTCGCCGCCGGCCTCTTTCTCTACCGCGAGCCACTATCAGGCGCGATCATGTTTGCGCTGGTGCTGTTTACCGCCATCTTCATCGCCCGCATTCCTGTGAGCACCATCCTGCGCAGCTCCAAGCTCATCTTCGGCCTGGGCATCCTGCTCATGTTCTTCCACTTCTTTGCCAATCCCGGCGAGCCCGTCTACCACGTGGGCCCCCTGACCATCACCGACGTCGGCCTGCACGAAGGGCCCATCTTCTTCTTCCGCCTCTCCGTGGTCGTGCTCGCCAGCTTCGTGCTCATCTGGACCACCGACATCCGCGACCTGATGGTCTCCCTCACCCAGGCCGGCATCCCCTACCGCTACGCCTTCGCCGTGTTCCTGGCCCTGCGCTTCCTGCCCATGGTGCAGCGCGAAGTCGACGCCGTAAAAGCCGCGCACGCCATCCGCGGGCGCGTCAGCCGCTCCAGCCTGGCCCAGCGCTTCCGGCTGTGGCAACGCTACATGTTCACCGTCCTGATCAACGGGCTGCGCAAGGCCGAAGCCGCTGCCACCGCCATCGAGTGCCGCGGCTTTGGCGCTTATCCCGACCGCACCTACGTCAAGACGGTAACCTTCAACAAGCGCAGCCTCATCCTGCCCCTGCTCTTCGCCTTCTTCACCGCCGCGCTCATCGTCATCGAACGCACCGCGCTGGCCTGAACTGCCATGGCCCGCTATCAGATCCTCTACTGGAAAGAATTCCCCGCGCAGGTCAAAGCCTGGGACGACGACGGTTCCGTCAGCGCGCCCCTGCCCCACCGCTTCGAACGCGCCGCCAACGTCGCCGCCATGGTCTCCGGCGACGTCAGCAGCGACGCTTACCTGGAAGGCTGGGACTGGGGCCCCGAAGAAGAACGGCCCGGCAGCGCCAGCGACGTGGCCCAGGCCGTCGCCGCCGACCTCGAAGCCGCCTACTCCTTCGCCCGCCTGCAACAGATGGTCCGCGCCTACAGAAAAGAAGAAAAGTAGCCGCGGAATCCACTCCGCGCACAAGCGCGCAAGCGCCGGCAAGCGGCTGGGCCACATAAGCGAAACAAGCGAGCGTTTAGATTGTCCGCTCCTTAAGATTCGCTAAAAAGCCTCGCCCAGAGCCTGCTCCCCCATTTTAAATAGCTCAACACAGTGATACGGTAGACGTGCTAACGCATCCGCATCCCTTAACCTATCAGACTAATTTCAGACCACCGGAGGCCGGCCCATGAACCGAGCGTGGATTGTTTCCCTTCTTGTCCTCTTGCTCGTCGCCTGCGGCGGGCAGGCGCAGCCCACCGAGGCGCCGCAAGAGGCAGCGACCGGCGCCGTCGCCGAGCAACCCACAGAGACGGCAACGACGACCGCCACCGAGAGCCCGCCGCCCGAGGACGAAGCGCCGGCCGGCGAGCCCACTGAACCGCCAACGGCGGAGTCCCCCACAGAAACCGCCACCGCCGCGCCTCCCTCGCCCACCCCGCAACCGCAGAGCCCCACGAGCACGCCCTCCCCGCCTGAATTAGAGGTCTACGACGTCCCCGCCGGCTCACGGCCGCACGACGTTGCGCCGGCCCCTGACGGCGCCGTGTGGTATACGGCCCAGGGTTCGGGAGAGCTAGGCCGCCTTGATCCGCAAACGGGCCAGACGCACCACATCCCGCTGGGCCCTGGCTCCGCACCGCACGGCGTCATCGTAGGTCCCGACGGCGCGCCGTGGATCACCGACGGTGGCCTCAACGCCATCGTCCGCGTCGATCCGCAGACCGAAGAGGTGCAAACCTTCCCCCTTCCTCAGGACAGTGGCTATGCGAACCTCAATACGGCTACATTTGACGGCGAGGGCGTCCTATGGTTTACGGGGCAGAGCGGCGTGTACGGGCGGCTCGATCCGCAATCCGGTGAGATGAACGTCTTCCAGGCCCCGGGCGGTCGCGGGCCCTACGGCATCGCCACCACGCCCGGCGGCGACGTCTACTACGCTTCACTGGCGGGTAGCCACATCGCACGCATCGACCGCGAGAGCGGCGACGTCACGCGCCTCGACCCGCCGACGCCGGGACAGGGTGCGCGCCGCGTGTGGTCCGATTCCCAGGGCCGCATCTGGGTCAGCGAGTGGAACGCGGGCCAGGTCGCCGTCTACGACCCCGCCACCGAACAGTGGCGCGAATGGCCCCTGCCGGGCGACAACCCGCGCGCCTACGCCGTCTACGTCGACGAACAGGATATGGTCTGGCTGAGCGACTTCGGGGCCAATGCTCTGGTCATGTTCAACCCGCAGGACGAAACCTTTACCACCTTCCCCCTGCCCAACCCCGACGGCGCCGTGCGCCAGATCCTGGGTCGCCCCGGCGAAGTATGGGGCGCGGAGTCGGGCGCCGACACCCTGGTCGTCGTGCGCCGCAGTGACCTGGCGCAGGAATAAATGCTGTCCGTACAGAAAATCCTCCCGGGGCCAGCCAGCGCCGGCTCCCGGGAGGATTTTTTATGCACAAGCCACGCCCGCGCCGGACAGCGCGCGACGCTGTCCTACGACGGGCGGTGCCGCGTTACGGGCGACCCGCTTCCTTGAAGATGAGCGGGAAGATGCGCTCATAGTCAGGGAAGAGGCCCACAATCACCGGATCGTGGTCTGACGCCCGGTAGGGATTGGGCTCGTACAACGCTTCCTGCTCTTCCGGCTTGAAGGTCATATCGTAGTCCAGCACGTCCGATTCGTCCGTATTGGCGTGCCACACGTCGGCGCTCGCCACGCGGGACAGCAGCTGTTGGTTAGCCATGGCGTAATCCAGGTAGCCCAACTGACCGTCGAACACGTAGGTATACGCAAACTCGCCCTGGTACTGGTAGAGCAGGTCCACGTAGTCGTCCGCCGTGCCCGGCATGTCGTCTGGCCCGGCGGCGATTTCCGCGATCGGATCCTCCTTATCATAGGCGTTGAGGTCGCCGATGATCAGATGGTTACCGTTGCTTTCACCGGTGGGATCCGTGTCCAGCCATTTGACCAGGTAGTCGGCAGCCAGGGTGCGGGTCAGGTTACAGTTGCCCTGATACGGGTCGTCATCATCCTCGCCACAGGGCGATCCCTTCGACTTGAGATGGTTAACCACAACCGTAAACTGCTCGCCGGTGGCGTCGAAGACAAAGGTCTGGGCCACGGCGGGCCGATTGCGATCCGAGTCCGCGTCGCGGGGATTGACGAACGCCGGGTCATCCAGGACGGCATAGTCGCCCACAGGCGTCACCGTGCTCGTCTTGTAGATGATGCCGTTCTTGATGGCGTCGCTGCCGGTAGTACCCGTGGCGATATAGTCGTAGGCGCCCTCGCCCAGCGCGTCATTCAGACCGTCCACAATGTCCGCCAGGGGCTCAACGCCCGTGGTATTCTCCATCTCGATCAGTCCGAACACGTCCGATTCCATCTCCAACAACGCAGCCAGAATCTTGGCCCGCTGGCGCTCGAACTCCTCCTCCGTGTCCGCGCCGCGGCACTCCAGATCCATATCCGGTCCGCAGTTGTCGCTGCCGTCGTCAATGGTCAGGAAGTAGTTGAGCACATTGTAGGCCGACACTTCCAGCTTCCCGCCGGCGTCCGGCGCTTCCGGGCGCGGATTGGTTTGCGTGTAGGTTGCCGGCGCCGTAGGCTGGATGCGGTACACGCCGAAGCTCTCGGCAAGCGCGCCCGTCGCATCTTCCACCACGTCGCCGCCACGGAAAATGTTGTCCAGGTCGAACGGCTCGCCATTGGGATGGCGCAACAGCGGTGGGTTCTGCGTCTCGCGAGCATCATCGAGCGTGACACGGCTGCGCGCAATCAGCTCCAGCTCAGCTTCAATCGCCGCTGTGTCGGCGGGGTCAATGAAAGCGGTTGGCTGGTACATGCGGCCGGCCGCATTCGGCTCCGCCAGGACGATCTCATTGAAACGATCGTAGTTGAAGTACTCGGCGATCACCAGCTCCTGCGGGAACGTAACCAGCATCCCCTCATGCTGCTCCAGCTCGGCAAAAGAAGCCACCGGCAACGTCACTTCCACCGGCTCAGGCGCCGTCCCTTCCTCACAGAAAAGCACGTCGCCGACTGCCGCTAATTGCGTCATCGACGAGACGCCGCCGCCGGTCTCGAACTCCTCTACCTCGCCCTGCAGGCGCACAATGTCGCCCTGCTCTACGTCGTCCGCGCCCGGCGCATAGACGAAGATGCCTTCTGACGTTTCATCCAGCTCGTCCATATCCTCAGCCTCTTCCTGCACGAAGAAGCCGCCCAGGTCCGTGCCGAACTCGTCGCCGTCACCGGCCTGGAAATCACCCACGACGACGCCCTCAATGTTCACCGTGTTGCCAACCAGAGGGCTGGTGTCGCCGCTGCCCTGCACTTCGTGGATGAACGTAGCCGGGTCACCGCAGGCGCCGATGGGGATCTCCTCAGGACAATCATTGGCCTCGCCGGGGGTGCCATCGGGCGTGCTAAAGCTGTGCATGTTGCTGTCGAAGTCGCCGTCCGGCGCGTCGGGGCAGCGATAGGTGCCGGAGGGCAGGAAATCGCCGTCGGGCCCCACGGAAGGCGCACCGTAATCGAAGTCGCCCTCATCGTCGAGCACGCTCACACTATCAACGACTTCACTCCACGGCGTGACATCCAGCTCGCCGTCGTCGTCCGTATCCAGGTCATCCTCGGCCGAACCGCTGAAGTCAGCCACGAGGAAATAAGTGGCCGAGGAGTTCTCGAAGCCATTGTCGGCGATATCCATGTCGCCGCTGACGCCATACGCCGTCTCCGCCGCCGGGCTCATCGCCACCCAGAACCCATCATCCGGGATCGTCTCGTCCGTGAGGTCAATGACCACGTCGATCATGCCCGCCGACGTCGCCCCCGCGTCGCTTTCAACGCCGACCAGAGTCAGCGATGAAAGGTCTGTGTCCGGGGCGCCCTGAATCTCGAAGAACTCCCAGTCGTCATCGCCCTCCGTGCTCACCTGTATTTCATTGAGGTACACGTCGGGAGCCTGGGCGAACGTCTGCTCGCTAATGCCGCCCAGGGCCACAAGCATCAGCGCCAGCGCTACAAGAAGGAACAGAGTAGATCTAGACATTTGCGTTCTCCTTCACTAACGCAAGGGTGAAGAAGACGCCGGGCGGCAAAGACAGGAAAAGTGGGCGGCTCCTTATAACCCTCACTCCTGTTTCCCCCCAACCACAGTGGTTGAGAGCGTCACTGCCCGAACATTGTAGCAAAAAGGCGCGCCGTGAAAAAGCTGAAAACAGCATGAAAATAGACAGGGTTAGAATGCTGTGGAAGTTGGCCCACATGAAACAGACGCAGAAGGGCCAGGCATAACACCTGCCCCTTCTGCGCACCTTATCAAGCGATAGAGAACGGGCCGCTTACTCCGCCATTGCCGCCAACCAGGCAGCCCTGGCTCCGTCCAACGCCTCATCGCTCGCCGGGAAGTAGCCCACGTCGACCACCTCTTCATTCACGTAGGTCAGGAAGAAGTTGATGAACGCTGCCACCTGCGGCTTCTCTTGCATAATCTGCGCGTCAGAGTAGATGAATAGCGGGCGCGCCAGGGGATACTCGTTACTATCGACCGTCTCCCTCGTCGGCTCCACCCCGTCAATGGACAGCACCTTCAGCACGTCCTCGTTCTCCGCGTAGTACGCGTACCCGAAGTAGCTTACGCTATACGGGCTACCCAGAACGCCCCGCACCAGCACGTTGTCATCTTCGCTCTGCTGCAGGTTCGACGCGTTCAACTGCGGCGCCTCATCCTCATCGTAGATCGCTTCCACGAAGTAATCGAACGTCCCGCTATCCGTGCCCGGAATATAACGCTGAATCGCTTCATCCGGCCACTCCGAACGCACGTCGGACCACGTTTCAGCCGTGGAGAAAATAAGCGCCAGTTCCTCCAGCGTTACCTCTTCCACGAAATCATTATCCTGGCTCACAACGACCGCCAGCGCATCTGTACCCACGCGGAACTCGATCGGCTCGCGCCCGATCTCACGGCACGATTCAATCTCCGACTCCTGAATTGGCCGGCTGGCATTAGAAATATCAGTTTCCCCGGCCACACAGAACCGTTCGAAACCGGCCCCGCTGCCCACGCTGTCGATGGTTACCACGCCGCCATACCCTTCATTCTCGAAACGGGCCGTCATCGCCTCCGCCAGCGGGAATACCGTCGAGCTTCCCGCCGTGACAATGTCCCCTTCGACCTCCAGTGGATCCACCGCAGGCAGCGTGCCATCCTCGCTCATGCCCGCGTCTTCACTCTCAGCCGCCGCTTCCCCGCCATCTTCCGCCGGTTCCTCCATCTCTTCCGATTCCGACTCAGCCGGCGCTTCCGACTCCACCACCGCCGCCGCTTCCTCGACCTCAGCCGGCGTTTCCTGCGTATTGCTGCCACAGGCCACCAGTAACAGCATAACCACGCTCGCCACAATCAATGCTTTTAGTCTCACTTCTTTCTCTCCTTCTGTTCTGCTCA
>JBMCFH010000064.1:0-16636 GCA_048620455.1 Chloroflexota bacterium
ATCACAGGCTACCAGGAGAAAACATGTTTGAAACATGTTTTCCCTCTTCTAGCTGCTGGTTTCAACCGGCAGCGCCTCCGGCCTGCATTCCCGGATTAAAAACCAATCGTCATAAGAACCCGGCGACATCAACGAAGCGATTGAAATTCTGCGATTGCCCCCGCTGGCTCGACAACAGGAAACGACCCCGTCGAAAACACCACCACCAGCTCATCCTCATACACCGGCGCGCCGGGCATCGTCTCGCGCCACTGCGCCAGATCCAGGCCGCTTTGCGCAAAGTTCGCTTTGTCCAGCACCACGTAGCCCACGCCAACGTCGGCCAGCTGGCGCAGAGCGGGCCCGGCGTCCGGCGGCAGGGGCACGGGCGACCAGTTCAGGGCCCCGGCGCGCAGCAAGGAATTGCTGCGAATCAGGGTAAACACATCGTCCGTGGGCCGCGAGATGACGCCGCCGGTGATGGGGTGACCGTGCAACGTCTGGTAATACATGTACGCCTTGTCCTCCTGCCGGCCCGTGGGCAGAATGGCCAGGGCCACATCGTCGGGCACGTCGTCCAGAAACTCGGTGTAAAAGGCAGAAACCTGCGGCGTGCGGCGCGGGAACGGCGGGTGCGTGTATTCGGCAACGATCAGCACGCCCAGCAAGAGGGCCAGCGCCCACTGCAGGGAGCGCCGAGCGTCAGCCGGCAGGCGTGGAAGCCGGGCCACGCCCGCCGCCAGCGCCAGCCAACCATAGGCCGCCAGCACAGCCAGCGCCCCGGAGAGGATCACGTTGAGCCGGTAGGTATGGCGCAGCAGGGGGCGCACCGCGTAACTCCAGGGCAGGGTCACGTCCACCGTCTCGCCGCCAACCATGGGTTGCGGGCCGATGGCGAACAAATAGGTCAGGATCAGGAGCAGGAACCAGGGCCACGAGCGGCGCAGCGTGAACAGAGCCGCGCCCAGCAGCAGCATACCGCCCACGCCAAAGTGCAGGCTGCGCCCCAGCGTGCCCAGCCAGTGCGGCTGAATCACGGCCAGGGCGTCGGTGGGCAGCGAATAAGAATCGCCAATCACAAATGTCGTGTTGTCCGCCAACAGCGCCTCGCGCAACAATGGCAACAGGGGCAGCGCAGCGAGGGTAGCGCCGGCGAGGCCAAACACGATCAGGACGGGCAGCGCCGCGCGCGTCAGGCGACCGGTCGCCAGGGCCAAAACGAGGATAAACCCCAGCCACAGCGCGGCAAGGATCAGGATCAACGTGCTGTTGAGGGAAGCGAGGAGCACAAAAAAGGCCGCCACAAGCGCGCGGCGGTAGCTTAGTCGCTCGACCGCCTGCAGCAGAAAGAGGGCGGCCCAGGGCAGGGGCCAGATGCTGACCAGCACCGGATGGCACGTCTGCCACTGGTTGTGCCAGTTGAAGGCGAAGATGAGCCCGGCGAGGAAAGCGGCCCCGGCAGAGCCGGTCAGGTACCGCGCAAAGTGGTACATGGCCAGCGCCGCCAGCACAAGGTGCCCCAGAATGGTTACGTTGTACGCCGGCAGCGCGCCCAAAAAGGGGCGCAGAGCCAGCGAAACGGCCGTGGTCAGGTGGCTAAAACTATGATAATGGAGATCGGCGCCCTGCGGATAAAATAGCAGGTCGGTGGTCCAGAATGCGCGTTGCGGGTCCTGCAACGCCCACAACGTCCACGAATCGGCCCAGAGGTTGATATAGACATCGGTGTCGTTGCCGATGATCACGCCGTCCAGCTGCGTGACCACGGGCCAGGCAGCGATAATCGTCAGCAGGACATAGGCCGCCGGGGGAACCAGCGCCGCCGCCCAGCGGCGGGCGCGGTCAGATAGGGTTAACGATTGAAGCGGGAGCCGCCGCTGTGCGGGAACTTGCTGTTGCCGTCGCGATTCTTTTCTCTCTTCCACTCTTGCCTGCCACGCATGCCGCCGCTGTGCGGATACCCGCCCTCATCGTGAGCGCCGTATCCGCCGCGCGCCGTGCGTTCGTGCAGGGGAATGGAATCATCGGAACGGCGGTTGTTGTTCTTGTTACCGTTGTTCTGACGTTTGTTTTTGGAGCGCCGCGCTTCGTTCACCTTAATCTTGCGGCCGTCCACTTTCTTGCCTTTGAGGCCGGCAATTGCCTTGTTAGCCGCCCGTTCGTCCATCTCCACGAAGCAGAAGCCGCGAAAACGCCCGCTGTCACGATCTCTGATCATGGCTACGGATTCCACGGCTCCATAAGGGGCCAACAATTGGCGAACCCGATCCTCCGTCGTTTCGAAGGGCAGGTTCCCGATATATATTTTTTTTGTCACGAGGACACTCTCCTAAGCGTACTTACTCTTGGGCGACAGCCCTGCTCCTTCCGGGCTTCACCCCTACAATCTCACGGATAACGACCCATGAGACACCGTAGGCAACAACCCGCGGCGAACTCGCGCTACCGGTGTAACGTTGAACACAGCAGGATTTTCGGCTGGTAGTTACGTTCTTTCATCGAACTGGCGGTTTGCGGTCGCCTGGGCTACGCGTGATATAGCTCTACTTGATGTCAATGCTCCCCAAAGCGAAGGCTGCTTTCAGTGTAAGCGGTTCAGAGGAGAAAGTCAAATTTAGAGCGGGAATTATAGGTAAAGTTGATGTTGGTGGGCGGCGCTCCATCCTGTGCAGATTCTCATATGAATGCGCCGAAGTTGACAGCCACCGCACAATGCACTATGCTGCATAGGTATTATACAAGTTCTGCACTGGAAAGAACGTCATTCGAAATGCTAGCCGTCCAGATCTTAGTACGCTGGACGGCTTTTTTTCTGCCGTCTACCCGGTTGCGGCTGCGCCCCGATGGCGCAGATTAGTTGTAAGGAGAATGTTACAAATGGCACAGACAGAAAACGGAACCGTCAAGTGGTTTGACGCCAGAAAAGGGTACGGCTTCATCGAGCGTGATAACGGCGAAGATGTCTTCGTACACGCCAACGAAATGGCCGATCCCATGGCCCGACTGCCAGAAGATAACGAACGCGTGGCCTTCGAAGTGGTCCAGGGTCAGAAAGGGCCGGCGGCCAAGAACGTGCGCCGTCTTTCGGAATAAATATGAGCAAGGAGCCACTTACCATCGCCGACGGCGTCATTGTTGGCATGGACTACGTGCTCCGCTCGCAGACCGGTCGAGAGCTCGACCGGTCTGATGGCCAGGTGGGCTTTATCCAGGGCCACGGGCAGATTGTGCCCGGCCTGGAGCAAGCCCTGTATGGGATGGCCGTGGGCGAGGAAAAGAAGGTAGTCGTCAGCCCCGCCGACGGCTACGGAGAATATGACGAGGAGGACGTGCAGCGCGTCCCCCGCAGCGCTCTGCCTGAGGACCTCACACTGAGCCTGGGCCAGGGGCTGCGGCTGCGCGACCGGGAAACGGGCGAGGAGTTCCGCGCCTACATCATAGAATTGGACGAGAACGAAGTCGTCCTCGATTACAATCACCCACTCGCGGGCCAGACGCTGAATTTCGAGGTGCGCATTACGGACCTACGGCAGGCCACGCCGGAGGAACTGGAACAGGGATTCGTTTAAACGTCTGATAAGCTGCGGAGCTGTCAGACAAGGCGCCTTGACAACGGACAATTAGCTGCTATACTCCCAATCGCTCCCCGCCCAGAGGTGGTACGGATCGCAAAATCTCTTTCGCCAGAAAGAGACCGACACCGGCCACCTCACTTTTTTTGCAGGGAAAACGTTGGAAGAAGAGAAGAACCTCCCGGAGGCTGGCTTAACGCTAGCAACCTCCGGGAGGTTTTTTGATCTCAGTTGCCAATCAAGGACGTCATGCGCTCGCTCAGCTCCGGGTAGCCGAACGGTTTGGGGAGAAAGGAAAGGGAGGGATTTCGTTTGATGGCCTCGACCGCCGGCCCCCGCTCATAGCCGCTCATAATCAGCCCCTTGCACCGGGGGAAACGGCGGTGAATCGTCAGGCACAACTCGTGCCCATCGCGGTCCGGCAGTCTATAGTCGGTGATGATTAGCTTCAGGTCGTCCAGTTGCTCTACCGCGCGCAAGGCCTCCTCGCCACTCCCCGCCGTGGCCACGCGGTAACCGGCGATCTCCACAATGTCGGCGATCACCTGCAACAAATAGACGTTGTCCTCCACGACCAATACGGTCATAGTCCACTATCCCTTATAGGCGCACTCACTTATTAATAACGGATTAGTGGTGGAGTTTGTTACTAGGAAATTAGTACTGGTGGAGTCGGCGCGTACCCATTGACTTTTGCGATCTGATGATTACCATATCCGGCATCATTGACGATGCGATTGGGCGGATTGACAATAAGGAGACGCATGGACGAACCAAAACACCAGGCAGACGCGCCGTTCTCTGTGCCGCGCGTTGCCGCCGGCCAGGATCGTTTTGGCGAGCAGCGCGGATTGGGGGTCAGCACGCTCGCCTTCAAGCTGTCCGCGCAGGATAGCACCGGCATCTTCGTCGTGGAGAACACGTTCCACGACCCAACACACATCAACCGCGTGCTGCTATACGCAAATGCAGTCGACTCTCGCCCTCCTCAAACCACCGTCAAATCATCCGGCTCCCAGTACGGTTCGAAGTGGTCTTGCACGTCCAGCCGGTAGATTTCGTCGCCGGGGCGCACGCGGGCGACGACTTTGAGCGCCACGTCATCGCCGGGCGCGGCTTTATTCACCGGGCGGTGGTTGATCTGCAATGAGGTGACCACCTGGTAGATGTCGGTGGTGTGCCCGCATATGTGCAGGCGATCGCCCAGGCGCAGCGTGTCCGTCAGCGAGAGCACGGCGACGCCGATGCGGTTGTAATAGTGAGTTACCTGACCAATACAGACGTTCATGGCAGCATCTCCCTCTGGCGGCAATGCCGCCAGGCTACTCCGCCTTCCCTCCTCACATCCTACGCCCGTCGCAGGCGCTGTGTAAAGTGACTATTTTCACCTCAGATGTCCCTGAAGATCACAGTCGTTTGTGATAATAAGTACAAAGGTCACCTATTCCAGGTGACACTCATTACTTTCCTCTGGTACAGACGCCGCTTACCATGAAGCATGAGGAAGTAGACCTTTTGTCCAGGTCAGCCTCCGGGAGATGGTGATTTAGCAGTCGTTGTCTCATCGTAAGGAGGTCACCATGGTTAAGAAAGTACTTGTCCCCCTGGATGGCTCGGCAACGTCCGAGCGAGCGCTGGAGCCTGCGCTCAACCTCGCCCGCCCGCAAAGGGCCCAGCTCATTCTCCTCCACAGCATGATCCCCGTACACACCATGTTACCCGTCTTCGCCGACGAATACGCCTGGGTCTGGCCCGAAGGCTCGCGTGACGTGAGCCGGCGGCAGGCGTCAGAGTACCTGACGTCCGTGGCCCAGCGCCAGGCCGAAGCCGGCGTTGAGGTGCGCACATTGCTGGTGGAAGGGGATGAAGCCGTCGCCATTCTGGACGCAGCAGCCGAGGAAGGCGTGGACCTGATTGTGATGTCCGCGTTCGGCTATTCGGGGATGACCCGCTGGTCGATGGGCAGCATCACAGAGAAGGTGTTGCACAGCGCCCCGTGCCCCGTATTCGTGGTGCGGTCCACAAAGCCGATTCACAACATTCTGATCACGCTTGACGGCTCGGAACTGGCTGAAAAGGCGATGGATCCGGCGCTGGAAATCGCCTGCGCCCTTAACGCTCGCGTGACCCTGTTGCGCGTCACGCGGCCCCCGTTTCGGCCCGACCAGATCCCCTATTTACAGTGGGTGGAGGACGATCTGGGCGAGCAACTGGGCACAAATCTGCGCAATGGAGCCGAATCGTACCTTCGGGACGTCTCACTCCGCCACCAGGGAACGCGGCCCGGCGGCGAGCCGCTGGGCACCGTGGTGCGGCAGGGACCGCCGGTGGAGGAAATTCTGGATTACGCCAACTCACACATGATAGACCTGATCGCGCTGAGCACACATGGGCGTACCGGCCTGCGCCGCTGGATCTATGGCAGCATTGCCGCCCGTGTACTGCGCGGATCGGCCTGCAACGTGTTGATCGTGCGCCCGCCGGCGGAGGAGCTGAAGTAGCCATCCGTCGCCAGGGGTGGTTCGTCGCCGGGCGATGGCGCATCGCCGGGCGGGTTACAGAGTGGAGCCAGGTTTTCCCGGCGCGTGGCACTCGTCGCCGCCCGGTTAACACCGGATCAGTGGCGGGCGCCCATACCTGATTGTACCGCGCGAGCGGAAAGGGAGAGCAAAGATGATGTGGGAGACGATTGATAAAGACCCGGAGTCGTGGACAGTAACACCCAATCTGCTGAATTACGACGAAACGTACGCCTCATTCTCCTGGGACGAGGCGGCGCGAGAGCTGAGCGGCCTGCCCGGCGGGCGCGGGCTGAACATCGCCCACGAGGCCGTCGACCGCCACGCCAACGGCCCGCGGCGCGATCACCTCGCTTTTCGCTGGCTGGGCCGCGATGGCACCGTGTGTGACTTCACCTATGGCGAGCTACAGGAGTTGAGCAACCGTTTTGCCAACGTGTTGCAGCGGCTGGACATAGGCAAGGGGGACAAGGTCTTCGTGTTGGCCGGCCGCATCCCGGAACTGTACGTCGCCGCGCTGGGCGCCTGGAAGAACGGCAGCGTCTTCTGCCCCCTGTTCTCGGCGTTTGGACCCGAGCCCATCTTCCAACGGCTGAGCCGCGGCGGGCGCGGGCTACTGGTGACCATCACGCGCCAGTACAAGCAAAAGGTCGCCGGGCTGCGCGAGCGGTTGCCGGAGTTACAGCACGTGTTGTTGGCCGACACCGGCGAACACCAGGAAGACAATCTGTGGTCGCTGGCCCGGCTGATGGGCGAGGCCTCCGCCGAGTTTGAAATTGGGCCGACGGACCCCGAGGACATGGCCTCGCTGCACTTCACCAGCGGCACCACGGGCATGCCCAAAGGGGCGGTGCACGTGCACGAGGCGGTTCTGGTGCATCACGTCACGGCCAAATACGTGCTGGATCTGCACCCGGAGGACATATACTGGTGCACGGCCGATCCCGGCTGGGTCACCGGCACGTCCTACGGAATTATCGCCCCGCTGACCCAGGGCGTGACCAGCATCATCGACGAAGCGGAGTTCAACGTCGAACGTTGGTATCGCATCGTGGCCGAACAAAAGGTGACCGTGTGGTACACAGCGCCCACAGCTATCCGGCGGCTGATGCGCGTGGACATCAACCCGCGCGAGGAGTATGACCTGAGCCACCTGCGCCTGGTACACAGCGTGGGCGAACCGCTCAATCCAGAAGCCGTGGTCTGGGGCCAGGAGAAGCTGGGGCTGCCCATTCACGACAACTGGTGGCAAACGGAGACCGGCGGCATCATGATCGCCAACTACCCGGCGATGCCCATTCGCCCCGGCTCCATGGGCCGGCCGGTACCGGGAATCGAGGCCGGCATCGTGCACCGCCGGGAGGATGGTACGGTGGAGGTGGTCCACGAGCCTGACGTGGAAGGGGAGCTGGCGCTGCGACCGGGCTGGCCATCAATGTTGCGCGCTTACCTGCACGACGAAGAGCGCTATCGTAAAGTATTTGCCGGCGACTGGTACATTACGGGCGACCTGGCCGAACGGGATGCTGACGGTTACTTCTGGTTCATCGGACGCGCCGACGACATTATCATCACGGCCGGTCATCTGGTGGGCCCCTTCGAGGTGGAGAGCATTTTAATGGAGCATCCCGCGGTGGCTGAGGTGGGCGTCATTGGCAAACCAGACCCCATCATCGGCGAGATTGTCAAGGCCTTCGTGGCCCTCAAACCGGGTTACAAGGCCAGCGACGCCCTGCGCCTGGAGATGATCGGCTTCGCACGCAGCAAGCTGGGATCGGCGGTAGCGCCCAAGGAGATCGAGTTTCAGGAAGATCTGCCCAAGACGCGCAGCGGCAAAATCATGCGTCGCTTGCTGAAGGCGCGCGAGATAGGCCTGCCGGAGGGCGACGTATCTACCCTGGAGACAAGCGCATGACTCAAGAACTTTCTTCCCCAAAACAAGACCTGCAGAAGTTGAGCGAACAGTGGGACGAGGCGCAGGCGCAATTGAGCCGCGAGCATGGGCTGGACCTGTTCCAACAGATGTTGCGCATCCGGCGGCTGGAGGAGAAGTGCGCGGAGCTCTACATGGAGATGAAAATCCGCGGCTTCATGCACCTTTACATCGGAGAGGAAGCGGTCGCCGCCGGCGTCATGGAGGCCTTGCGCCCCGAAGATGCCATCGTGGCTACCTATCGGGAGCATGGTCAGGCCCTGTTGCGCGGGATCAGCGCGGGAGCGATCATGGCCGAGATGTACGGCAAGCAGGAGGGGTGCGCGCGCGGGCGCGGCGGCTCCATGCACCTGTTCGACGCCGAGACCCGTTTCTACGGCGGCAACGCCATCGTAGGCGGCGGGCTGCCGCTTGCCGTGGGCCTGGCTCTGGCGGCCAAAATGCAAAAACAGGAGCACATCGTCTGTTGTTTCTTCGGCGACGGCGCGGTGGCAGAGGGTGAATTCCACGAGTCGATGAACCTGGCGGCCCTGTGGCAACTGCCCTTGCTCTTCCTGTGCGAGAACAACCAGTACGCCATGGGCACGGCGTTGGAGCTGGCGCAGGCGGAGACCGATCTGGCCAAGAAGGCTGAGGGGTACGCCATGGAAGCAAGCGCCGTAGACGGCATGGACGTGCTGGCGGTGCAAGCCGCGGCGCACCGCGCCGCCGACTTCGTGCGCAACGAGCGCGCCCCCTACTTCCTGGAATGCCGCACCTACCGCTTCCGCGGTCACTCCGCCTTCGACACGGAGCTTTATCGCGAAAAGGCGGAGATTGAAGAGTGGAAGAAGTGCGATCCCATCACCACCTTCGGCGACCTTTTGCTGCAGCGCGAGCTTTGCACGGAGGAAGACCTGGCGGAGGTGGAGCGCGTGGTGGCCGAAGAAGTGGCGGAAGCGGTGGCCTTTGCCGAGGCCGGCACCTGGGAGCCCGTGGAGGAGCTGACGCGCTTCGTTTATTCCGAGCGGAGGACGACATGAGCACCAATGGCACGAAGACAGCCAGGCGAACGACGACGTACCGCGAAGCGGTGCGCGAAGCGCTACGGGAGGCTCTGCGCCGTGATGAGCGGGTATTCCTGATGGGCGAAGATGTGGGACGTTATGGCGGTTGTTTTGCCGTCAGCAAGGGACTGTTGCAGGAGTTTGGCCCGGAGCGTATCCGCGACACGCCGCTGTCCGAATCGGGCTTTACCGGCGCGGGCATCGGCGCGGCGCTGGGCGGCATGCGCCCCATCGTCGAGATCATGACCGTCAACTTCAGCATGCTGGCCCTGGATCAGATCCTGAACAATGCCGCCACGCTGTTGCACATGTCCGGCGGCCTCTTCAACGTGCCCCTGGTGATTCGCATGGCTACCGGCGCGGGACGCCAGCTGGCGGCGCAACACTCCCACTGCCTGGAGGGCTGGTACGCGCACATTCCGGGCATCAAGGTGTTGGTGCCGGCGACGCTGGAGGATGCACGCGGCATGTTGTGGACGGCGCTGCAGGATCCCGATCCGGTGCTCATCTTCGAGCCCAATCGCCTCTACAACATGGAAGGCGAGCTGCCGCTCGACGCCGGGCCGGTGGACATCGACAGAGCGCGCGTGCGGCGCGCAGGCCGCGACGTGACGGTAATGACGTACGGCAACAACCTGGCCAAAGCGCTGCAGGCGGCGGAGACGCTGGCGGACGAGGGTATTGAGATAGAGGTCATCGACCTGCGCACCCTGCGCCCGCTGGACGACGAGACTTACCTCTCCTCCATTGCCCGCACGCACCGCGCCCTGATCGTGGACGAGGGGTGGCGCAGCGGCGGCATCTCCGCCGAAATCAGCGCGCGCATCATGGAAAAGGCGTTCTACGAGTTGGATTGCCCCGTGGCGCGTATCTGCCGCGTGGAAACGCCCATACCGTATCCCAGCCACCTGGAGGAAGCGGCGCTGCCCCAGGCGGAAAACATCGTGCACACGGTGCGCGAGATGGTCGGCGCCTGAGCCGGCTGCCCGTTGAACAGCAAGATAGCGGAGGGGAACGATGGCTGAATTTCGAATGCCCAGTCTGGGCGCGGACATGGAAGCCGGGACGCTGGTAGAGTGGCTGGTGAAACCCGGCGACGAGGTGAAGCGCGGCGACATCATTGCCGTGGTGGAAACGGCCAAAGGGGTGGTGGACGTCGAGATCTACGAGGACGGCGTCGTCGAGGAGCTGGTCGTCGAGCCTTACCAGAAGGTACCGGTGGGCACGGTGCTGGCGACGATTGCCGGCGAGGGCGAAGCAGAGCCCGCGGCAACCAGAGCAGCGCCCGTCCCCCAGGCAACGCCCGCTGCCGCGCCGGAACCGGCAACGGTTGCCAGGGCTACAGCGGTCGCCGAACCGGCCGGCGGGGAACGCGTGCGCGTCTCTCCACTGGCGCGTCGCGTGGCCCAGGAACTGGGCGTGGATCTGACCACCGTCGCCGGCAGCGGCCCGCATGGGGCCATCCAGCGCGCCGACGTGGAGCGCGCGGCCCAGGCTGCGGCGGAGGTGCCGCCCCGGGCGGTAGAGGCGGAGGCGCCCCGTCCGGCGGAAGCAGAGGCGCCGAAACCGGAGCCGGCTCGACCCGCCCCGGCTGAAGCAAAGCCCGAGCCCGGCGCGCCCGACTTCCAGACCGCTATGCGCCAGGCGATTGCCGCCGCCATGGCCCGCGCCAACCGCGAAATCCCGCACTACTATCTGGAAACACACGTCGATATGACCGCGGCGCTGGAGTGGTTGGAAGCGGAGAACTCCAGGCGCTCGATCAAGGAGCGGCTACTGCCGGTGGTACTGCTAATCAAGGCTACCGCGCGGGCGCTGGAGCAGGTGCCGGAGTTGAACGGCTACTGGCTCGACGACCGCCACCAGCCGCAGGAGGCAATCCACATCGGGTTTGCCATTTCGCTGCGGCAGGGCGGCCTGGTGACGCCGGCGATTCACCACGCCGACCAGAAAAGCCTGGACGATCTGATGGAGAACGTGCGCGACCTGATTACGCGTACGCGCGCCGGACGCCTGCGCAGTTCGGAGCTGACCGACGCCACGGTGACGCTCACCAGCCTGGGCGACCTGGGCGTGGAAAAGGTATTCGGCGTCATCTATCCGCCGCAGCTGGCCCTGGTTGGGTTCGGGCGCGTGGTGCAGCAGCCGCGGGCCGTGGATGGGCTGATCGGTATCCGGCCCATGATCTCGGCCACGCTCGCCGCCGACCATCGCGCCACAGACGGGCACCGCGGCGGCCAATTTCTGGACGCCCTCGATCACTGCCTGCAACAGCCGGAGAGTCTGTAGCCGGGAAAGGAGAGTTGTGAGGTGACAGTTCCCACCGATTTGAACGAAGCGACCGTGACCGACATCGTCTGCCGCCGCCTGAAGGAAATCGCCCCTGAGACGGATCCCTGGTCGTTGGACCCGAACGAGGACGTGCGCGAAACGCTGGACATCGACTCCTTCGACTTTCTCAACTTCCTCATCAGCCTCAACGAAGACGTGGGCGTTGAGATTCCGGAGAAGGATTACGGCATGCTCTCCTCGCGCTCAGATATCGTGAATTATCTGCTGGCGCACGCGCCGCGCTGAGTCGTTGCGCGACAGCGTTCCTTTTGCAGGGTCGGAAGCGGGAGATCCTTCGCCTTGCTCAGGATGACACCGCCCGACATGACTTACGCGTTCGTGATGTGTCATTCTGAACGAACGTGAAGAATCTCTCGCGTGGCGCTCGCTTCAAGAGTACGACCCTACTCACCGGGATTACTGCCGCGCGTCCGCACCCGGCGCCCACGGCTCCTGCGCGCGGTGGTGCAGGCCGCTGATCACTTCCACGACGGCGGGCGCGTCTGCCTCCAGCGCCTGCCGGATGGCGGGGGCGATTTCGTGCGGGTCCTCGACACGCACGCCGAAGCAACCCATCTCCTCCGCGATGCGCGCGAAGTTAACCGGCTCGAAACGGTACAGTTCCTCGGGGTTGCCCGGGTGGTCGCCGTAGACACCATGGATGTCCTTGATGCCCTGGCCCAGACCGCCGTTGTTGTTGATGATGGTCACCGTATTGATATTGTGGCGGCGCGCCGTCTCCAGCTCGCCGAAGTGATACCAGAAAGCGCCGTCGCCGTTGAAGCAAATCACGGGCCGGTCGGGCGCGGCGCACTTGGCGCCCAACGCGGCGGGGAAAGACCAGCCCAGGGATCCCGCAGCGCGCAGATACGTCTGTCCCGGGTGCGTCAGCGGCACCATGGTCGCGGTCCAGATGGCCGAGTAGCCGGTGTCGGCGACCAGCACGGCATCTTCGGGCAGGACTTCGCCCAGCTCGCGGCAGAGGCGCTCGGGCCGGATGGGGACCTCGTCCGACCGGCGCTGGGCCTCCACGTCGTCGCGCCAGGCCTGCACCAGTGACTGTGCCCGCTTAACCCAGGCGTCGTTTTCCCGCGCCTGGACGGCGTCGCGCAACGCAACTAGCGCCTTGCGCGCGTCGGCCACGACAGGCACCGCGCCGGGATAGCTGCGTCCGATCTCCGCGGGGTTGATGTCGATCTGCACCACGGGCGTGCCGATGGGCGGCACCTGCCAGTTGTAGGTCACCTGGTCGCCCGTATTGCTGCCCACGTAAATCACCAGATCGGCTTCAGACACCACCTGGTTGGCGCTGCGCACGGAATAAGAACCGACGACGCCCACGCTGAGCGGATGGTTGTCCAGAATGGACCCCTTGCCGTTAACGGAGGTCGCCACGGGAATGGACAGCTTTTCCGCCAGAGCCACCAGCTCCTGCTGGGCCCGCGACAGGCGCACGCCGCCGCCGGCGACCAGCACCGGCCGTTCGGCCGCGGCAATCGCTTCGGCGGCGCGCTCGATGGCTCGGGCCTCCGGCGCGGGGCGCACCGCGGGGATGCGGCTGTAAGCCGCTTCGACCACGACGGGACCCAGGCCCTCCGCCGCCTCCAGGGGCCGCCCGCTGTGGCCCAGCAAATCGAGGTGCGCGGGGCGCGGCGTGCCCGTGGTCACTTCGCGAAAGGCCTGGCGCAACAGGAAGGGCAACTGGGCCGGGGTGACCACGTCCGCGCAATATTTGGTCACGGCCTCAAACAACGGGCCGTGCTCGATTTCCTGGTAGGCGTTGCGCTCCTGGAACAGGGGCGGCTTCTTGCCCGTGAGCGCCACCACGGGCGAGCGGCCCAGGTAGGCGTCCTGCAGGCCGGCGGCGAGGTTCGCCGCGCCCACCGACTGCGCCATGCACACGCCGGGCCGGTGCGAAACGCGGGCGTAACCGTCGGCCATGTACGCCGCGGCTTTCTCCGAATGGGTGATGACGCGCCGGACGCCCACGTCTTCCAACTCGACCATGGTCATGCGCAAAATGGCGTCTACAAAGAAAACGTGGCTGACGCCGTAGCCTTTGAACGTCTCGGCGATGAAGCGAGCGCCGGTTGTGGTTTCGTCTGGCATGGGATTGTTGTCCTTGTGAATGGGCCGCAGATGAACGCAGATATTCTGTCTTTATTTATGTTTGTGCTCCCCAAGCGTGCCCGGTTGGTAGACCGCGTGCTTTCACTTGCGGAGTCGCTGCAAATAGAGAGGCAACGAAAGAAACAGAAGTAAATCTGCGTCTATCTGCGTTCATCTGCGGCCAAATTTCTGTGTTCTACGGGCCGTCGACCTGCTGCGGGTAAGCGTGTTTGGCGCTGCGGTCGTCGGAGAGGGACGGCTGGGAGCGTTGCACGAGGCGCTCGATGGCGCGCGAGAGGTGGCTGTCCTGGATATTGTACGCGCCCTCTTCCACGCGAATGCAGTGCGCCTCGTAAAGAACCTGACCGTGCGTGAACCCGGGCGGCGGCTCAAATTTGTAGCTGGATAGCTCGTAGCGCTGGCCCAACGGATCGCGGAAATAGATGGAGTACATGAAACCGCGGTCGATCTCCCCCGTGTGTTTAATGTCGCGCTGGTCCAGCCGCCGCGCCGTCTCGACGAACGTCGAACGCGAGACGCTGAAGGCGATGTGGTGTAGATTGCCGATCCCCTCGGGATTGGGCGTGGACTCCACTTCGCGGTTTTCGTTGGTGAAGACGGTGATCAGGCGACCGTCGCCGGGGTCGAAGTAAAGGTGGCTTTCGTCGGGGTTGTCCAGATTCGGCTGTTCGAAGACGAACGGCATCCCCAGCACGCCTTCCCAGAAATCGATGGTTGCCTGCCGGTTGGAACCGACGAGCGTGATGTGGTGCACGCCCTGAGTCTGAATTTTTTCCATGGTGCTCCTGTCAAGATACGGTCGATGGTGCTCGTAGTGACCGCTTTAGCGGTTTCGCCGCAGCCGGACGGCTAAAGCCGTCACTACGAGCCTTTTACAGCACACTAAATGTGGAAGAACACGTTGCGCGCGGCGTCGATGACCTCGGGGTCGCCGGTGGCCTCGCCGCCCTCGATGCGCTGGTAGGTGGTCAACACCATGTCCGAGGGATGCTCATAGTGGAATACGGTGTCCAGCTCGTCAATGTCCTCGACCGGCTCGTACTCAAACTGCCCGTCGTGGATCGACGCCTTCCACTGGCCGCCCCACTCTCCATCAACCTTGATGCCGTACTCCACGTCCACCCCTTCTGATTTTTCGGGGTCAACAGAGTACTGCCAGATGATGAACATATAGGGCAGCAACACGCCGGCGGTGCGCTCGTCCAGCCGGCTGTCCTTGTCGCCCAGGCCCCAGCGCATGTCCCAGCTGTGCACGCCGTAGTCCATGATCTGGAACGCGGGGTAGCAGAACGCAGGCGTGGGGCCGGAAAAGACGTGCGAGACCATGAAGTTGTTCCACTCCTCCTCGCTCAACCCTTCAAAGATCTCCATGAGCCGGTCGGAGGCCGATTTGAGACGGGCGATCGCCTCCTCGCGCGAGAGATCGCGATGGGCCAGCGCGCCGTCGTTCAACGTCTCGGCCATCACCTGCCAGCCCAACGGCGGCGGCGCTTCCTCGCCGTTCTCGGCCATCTCCCACCGTTCCAGATACGCCTCGCTGACGTCGATCATATGGCCCACCAGGTCGCGCACCTCCCAGCCCTCGCAGCGCGTCTCGGCGTGCCAGTTGTCCGGATCGTCGATCACCTCGTAGAACCTGTCGCGCTCGGCGCGCACCACGTCCAGGACAACGTCCTTACTGCTGTACTCCATAGGATTAATAGCCATCGTCGATCCTCCCTTTCCTTAAACAACCTGGATAAGTTGAAGCGGGTTCCCGGCAACGATGAGGTGGGCGGCGCGTGGCGCCTGACGGGGACCCACCCGTGAGCAGGGCTTCGAACCCAATCATAGCATATCATAAGTTTGGGGGAGTGATCGAGAGGGATCGGGGATTGGAGATCGGAGATTGGAGAGTGGTTGACTTAGTGGGAGGTTTACTGGAACAATAAACGAACGTTGTACAGGGTACTACGGAGGGAATTAGTGGAGGGACCAGATGAAGACCAGCATAGAGCGGATTTTGACCACGCACGCGGGCAGCCTGCCGCGGCCCAGTTCGGTGGTGGACATGCACACCGCGGATTATGGTGGCAGGGCAGCGCCGCCGGAGGAGGCAGCGCAGGCCATCGAAGCCGCCTGCCGCGCCGTGATTGCGCGACAGATCGAAGCGGGTCTGGACGTGATCAACAACGGCGAGCTGGGAAGGGAGAGCTTCTTCACCTACGTGCGCCACCGCATGTCCGGCTTTGGCGGGGCGAGCGAGCGAGCGATTATGGCCGATCTCATCCGCTATCCGGGCAGCCTGGAGCGGCGACGACAGGCCATGGGCAGCGACGAGCGCGTGGACCTGCTGCGCGCGCCAAAGGCCGTGGGCGAGGTGCGCTACGAGAACCCCGACCCGGCCCGCGAGGAGTGCGCCCAGTTGCAGCGCTTGCTGGACGAGCAGGAGGGGCGCTACAGCGAGGCCTTCATGTCCGCGCCATCGCCGGGCATCATCTGCGCCGCCATGCAGAACGACTATTACGACGACCTGGAAACCTACATCGACGCCGTGGGCCGGGCGCTGCGCGAGGAGTATCACACCATCGCCGGAGCCGGGTTCCTGCTGCAGATCGACGCCCCGGACCTGGCGCTGGAGCGGCACACGCTGTTCCAGGACAAACCGCTGGCGGAGTTCCTGACCTTCGTGCGCCTGGTGGTGGCAGCCATCAACCGCGCCCTGCAAGGCATCCCCCGGGAACGGGTGCGGCTGCACGTCTGCTGGGGCAACTACGAAGGACCGCACGACAGTGACGTGCCGCTGGAGGATATCTGGCCTGAAGTGTCGCAAATCGAAACGGGCGCGTTCATGCTGTCCATGGCCAACCCGCGCCACGCGCACGAGTACCGCCTCTTCGAAGATCCGTCCTTCCTGGGCCCGGACCGCGTGCTGATTCCGGGCGTCATCGACACCACCACCAGCTACGTGGAGCACCCGCAGGTCGTGGCCCAACGCATCGAGCGCGTGGCCCGCGCCCTGGGCGACCCCCACCGCGTCATCGCCGGCACCGACTGCGGCTTCGAAACCGCCGCCGGCTCCAAAATGGTCGTCGAAGAGGTCGTGTGGGCCAAGCTACGTTCGCTGGCAGAGGGCGCGGCGATTGC
>JBMCFH010000065.1:0-16429 GCA_048620455.1 Chloroflexota bacterium
TACTCGCTGCTGCCGCGGAAGTCGGCGGGCGGGGTGAGGGTGTTCAGGTCTTGTTCCTGGGCCAGCACCGGTGTGGGGGCCACACCGCAGAGGGCCAGGCGGATGTCGCCTTCGCCGGCGCGGCGGGCGATGGCGGCGACGATGGGGCTGTCTTGCGGCGTGCGCGCCACGCGGGCGTGGGCCGTCGCGCCGGCCGTGGACAGGGTCACGCCGGTGAGGATACCGCCGCGCAGGGCGGCCTGCCTGCCGGCTGCCGCGGTTTCAGCAGCCGCTATCTCGGCGAGGAATTCGTCCAATGGCGCGGTGTGCGCGCCGCCGGCGGTCTCCACGGTGACCATCGCTTCGTAGGCCAGCAATGCGGCTACGAACTCGCTTTCGGGATCGGCGACCATGATCGCTCCACCCAGGGCGCCTGCCTGGCGGAAGGTGTTGGGCCCTTCGCGCCGCGCCATTTCGCGCAGCAGGGCGGGCGCTGTGTCGTCTTCCACGATCTGCTGCAGGCGCACCATGGCGCCCAGGGCCATGCTTTCCGGACTGTGACTAACCTCGTCCAGGCCCACGGCCTGCAAATCGATCAGGGCCTCCACGTCCTCCGGCAGCCGCGCGTTCAAATAGGTGCCGCCGGCAAGAACCGCCGAAACCACGTCATCGTGCGCCAGCAGGGCCAGCGCGTCTTCTACATTTTCAGGTCGGTGATAGCTCTTTACATTACGCATTGTTTGCTCCAAATCTCCAATCAACCAATCTCCAATCTCTACCCCGCAATCAGGGCCCGGCTGATCCTGTCGTGTCGCTCCACCAGCGACCCCAGCTCCACCGTGCGCAGCTCGCCATCTTCGACGACGACGCGGCCGTTGATGATGGAAAGGTCCACCGTCTGCGGCTGGCAGAAGAGCAGCGCGTTGAGCGGGTCGTGGCGCGCGCCGGCGTAGGCCAGGTGGTGCAGGTCTATGGCAATCACGTCCGCAGCCAGCTGCGGCGCCAGCTGGCCGATGTCGTCGCGGCGCAGCACGGACGCGCCGCCGCGCGTAGCCAACCACAGCGCCTCGGCTCCGGTGAGCCCTGCCGGGTTGCCCGACACGCGTTGCAGCAGCAGGGCCAGGCGCGCTTCGGCCAGCATGTGGCTGCTATCGTTGCTGGCAGAGCCGTCCACGCCCAGCCCCACGGACACGCCCTGGTCCACCATGGCGCGCACGGGCGCGATGCCGCTGGCCAGACGCATGTTGCTGCCGGGGCAGTGCGCGACGCCGGTGGCTGTGCGCGCCATCAGCGCCACTTCCTCGTCGTTCACATGCACGCTGTGCGCCCACCATACGTCATCGCCCACCCATTCCAGCTCCTCGGCGTAGGCCGCGGGGCGATGGCCGAACTCCGCCAGGCAGAATTCTTCCTCGTCCTTCGTTTCCGCCATATGCGTGTGCAGCGTCACGCCATAGCTGCGCGCCAGCCGGGCCGACTCGCGCATCAGGTCCGGTGTCACAGAGAAGGGGGAGCAGGGCGCGAGCACAATGCGCTGCATGGCATAGCGCTCGGCGTCGTGGTAGGTCTCGATCACGCGCCGGCAATCGCGCAGGATGGCTTCTTCGTCCTCGGTCACGCTGTCCGGCGGCAGCCCGCCCTCGCTTTCGCCGAGAGACATGGAGCCGCGCGAGGCGTGGAAGCGCAGGCCGATTTCCTGCGCGGCGCGAATCTCGTCATCCAGTTGTGCGTCGTTGGGAAACAGGTAGAGGTGGTCGCTGGCGGTGGTGCAGCCGCTGAGGATCAGTTCGGCCATCGCCGTCAGGGCGCTGACGTAGACCGCTTCGCTGTCCATACGCGCCCAGATTGGATAGAGTGTCTTCAGCCAGTCGAACAGTTTGGCGTCAGGCGCCACGGCGCGGGTCAGGGTCTGGTAGAAGTGGTGGTGGGTGTTGACCAGCCCGGGCAGCACCACCTTGCCGCTGGCGTCGATAACGCGGTCGGCGTCGCCGTAAGCCTGGGGCAATTGCCCGCTCTCTCCCACCCACTCAATCACGTTGTCCCGGATGAACAGCGCGCCGCCTTCAATGTTCTGGCGCTCGTCGTTCATCGTGATCAAAAGGTCGGCATTCTGAATTAAGATTGTGGCCATCGTGGTTATTGTTCTCCTCATTGTTCTATTTGCGGCGACGTCCCTCTGGCAACGGTCCTGATGGAGGCGTTGCCGGTGGAGGCGATCCGCAAGTTAAGGTCCAGGTTACTCGCCGGCCTGTGCCTCCCACCGCTCCCACCCCGGAGCCTGTTGCCGGCGCCTCCCCAGAGGATGATAGCTAACGGTTATCGGCGCTGCAACATGTTCTGCGCAAGCGGGGGGGGGGCGTAGCTGGCCGATCGGGCCGAATGTTGGCTTGTCCAACGCTCTATTTCTGTTAGCCTTCGGTCGAAGACGCGTGTTAGATGATGAAGAGGATGGTTCATGGGCACACTCATTCAAGGCGCGACGTTGATCCGACCCGGGGGCATCGTGGAGGATGGCGATGTACTCGTCGAGCAGGGCCACATTGCTGCCGTTGGTCGCGATTTACGCCACAACAGGGCGCTTGCGGAGCCGGTGCAGCAGGTGGTGGAAGCTGCCGGGCGCTGGCTTGCCCCGGGATA
Organism: Chloroflexota bacterium; assembly: GCA_048620455.1. Taxonomy (GTDB): domain Bacteria; phylum Chloroflexota; class Anaerolineae; order Promineifilales; family Promineifilaceae; genus JAAYYY01. The sequence continues at coordinate 2,617 of JBMCFH010000065.1, forward strand.
CATCGACCTGCACATCCACGGCGCGGTTGGCTGCGATACGATGGACGCCTCCGCCGAGGCGTTGCACACCATGGCCCAGTTTCTGGCAGGCCGGGGGATCACCAGCTTTTTGCCCACCACGATGAGCGCGCCGCTGGGAGCGATTGAGGATGTCTTGCAACAGGCCACGGTCCATCCCCGACCGGATGGCGCGCAACATCTGGGCCTGCACCTGGAGGGTCCCTATCTATCGCCGCAGCGCGCCGGCGCGCAACCGACCGAATATTTTCGGTATCCTGATCCTGACCATTACCTGCCCTGGTTTCAGAGTGACGTGGTGCGCCTGGTGACCGTCGCGCCAGAACTCCCCGGCGCGCGAGAGATGATCGCCGCCGGACGAGCCTCCGGCGTGGCCTTTGCCGTGGGTCACAGCGAGGCCAGTTACGAGCAGACCGTGGCTGCCATAGAGGCCGGCGCGACGCAGGCCACGCACATCTTCAACGCCATGTCCGGTTTGCACCACCGTTCTCCGGGCATATTAGGCGCGGTGCTTGTGGATGACCGCCTGGACGCTCAGGTGATCGCCGATGGCATTCATTTGCACCCGCGTATTGTTGACCTCGTCGTGCGCCTGAAGGGGGCGGAGCGCACGCTGTTGATCACCGACGCCATGCAGGCCACGGGGTTGCCGGATGGCGAGTACCGGCTGGGCGCGCAGCCGGTGGTGGTCAGGGATGGTGTGGCGCGCACGCCAAAGGGCGATCTGGCCTCCAGCACGCTCACGCTGGATCAGGCTGTGCGCAACATCGTGCGCTTTTCGCCCGCCTCGCTGCCGCAGACGGTGCAGATGGCCAGCGAAACGCCTGCGCGGGCCCTGGATATTTTCCCACAAAAAGGCGCGGTGCTTCCCGATTCCGACGCCGACTTACTGCTTCTCGACAGCGAATACAACGTCGTCTGGGTCATGGTCCGCGGACGCGTTGTGCTCGACCAACTCTCGTAACTTCCTTTTTCGCCCATCAACAAGATAATGGCTCAAACACCGCGTCGCGAGCGAGCGAAAACGCTGTGTCTGAGCCTTCTTGTGCTTTGTGATGTTCGTTTATGTTTGTTTAGTTGACGACCGAACAGAATCCTGATAGGGTTAATGATGAGTTTATGAGAATTTTTACCGTTTCGTCCTGTAGTCAACTTGCTTTTTAAGGGCGATTCAGGTGGTGGGACCGGTGTTTAAAGAGGAACGTCAGCGACAGATTCGCGAGCTTTTACAGAGAGAAGGTCGAGTTAACGTAGCAGATCTGGCGACGCGCTATAACGTCTCCAAAATGACGATCCGGCGCGACCTGGATGAGCTGGCTGAGGATCTGGACATCGAACGGACCTACGGCGGGGCCATCGCCCCTTACCAGCCCCAGCAGTTTCTGGAGCCGCCCTTTCCCGATCGCATCAACGTCAATTATGAAGAGAAACGGGCGATTGCCAGAGAAGCAAAGAAGCTGATCCGGCCCGGCGATCACTTTTACTTATCCGCCGGCACGACTGCGTATCAGCTGGCGCGGGAATTGACGCGCAGCAAGGATATTACGGTTGTGGTCAACTCCGTGCTGATCGCCAATTTCTTTGTCCCATATGAAAACATCGAAGTGCTCGTGCTGGGAGGCTATCTACGTCATAGCGAGCTATCGCTGCACGGTTACCTGGTTCACGAAGCGTTGCGCGGATTGAATGTCGATAAGGCGTTTATTGGTATCCGTGGCATTCATCCTGAATACGGGTTTACGAACGACACCCCGCGCGAACTTATGACCGACCGCGCCGTCCTGGGCGTCAGCAAGAAGGTTATTGTTCTGGCCGACCACACCAAATTCGATCACGTGGCTACCAGTGTGGTCGCTCCCGTCGACGCGGCGCAAACCATCATCACCTCGACTCTGGCCCCCTCAAAGATCGTCAATACTATCCGCGAGAAAGGCGTCGAAGTCATTCAGGTGCCGTTCGAGTCCGCAGACGCCGAGCAGGTAGTGTAACCGCTCGTATACCGCACGTTGAGTTTTGATTTTATTGTGCCTGTGTCCGCCGGGGGCGGGGCGCAGGTAACAGTTCCCCGTCCCTGGCGGCGATGAGGCGGAAAAGGAGGCTTTCATCGCGAGATACTAGAACCGATCACATTTTCTTTGCACACACACGTGAACCATTTGACACCCAAGTAAAAGGGAGACAATTATAATGGCAATCCCCATTGGAACAGCTCTGCTCCTGGGATTCATCGCCGGCTTTTCCTACTTTTCGCGGCGCTTCTTAGGCGAACTCTACCTGGAGCGCCCCATCGTCCTGGCCCCGCTGGCGGGGCTGATCATGGGCGATTTTCAAGCCGGGTTGGTCATCGGGGGTACGCTTGAATTAGTCTTTATGGGCGTAACCGCCATTGGCGGCGGCGTCCAACCGAATATGCCGCTGGCAGCAGTACTGGGAACCGCGTTCAGCGTGTCCGCCGGTCTGTCTGTTGACGAGGCGGTTTTGCTTGCCGTCCCGGCCTCACTGCTGGGCTCGTTCTTCGAGCTGCTGGCCAAGACTGTGAGCACATTCTTTGTCAATGGCGCGGAGCGCTTTGCCGATCAGAACAACACGGCGGGCGTTTCGCTCATGGTACACCTGGGCAACGTGGCCCATTTCCTGGCCATCGGCCTGCCCGCGTTCCTGGCGCTGGCCCTGGGGTCGGAGCTGGTGCAACAGTTCGTCGATTCCATTCCACCCTTCATCAATGACGGCATTGGCGCGGCCGGCGCGGCGCTGCCTGCTCTCGGTTTCGCCCTGTTGCTAAGCACCATCGCCTCCACCGAAATGCTGCCCTACTTCTTCATCGGCTTCCTCATCGCGGCCTACACGGAGTTTGGCGTGCTCGGCGTCGGCGTCCTGGGCATTCTGGTCGCCGCCATCTATGTCATACAGCAGGGCGGCGTGACTCTTCTCGGCGAGGACGACGAGGATGTCGCCGGTGTGGCCGGCGTTGCCGGCGTGGACGATGGGGGCGGTGTGGCCTCTGTACAGATGGCCGACGACGACGTACCGGCTACCGTTCCCGGCGAAGCGCCTGCGGGCGCAGCCCTGGGTACCGCTCCTCCGGGCGTGACAAGGGCCAGCGAGCTGATCACCGAGGGCGACCGCCGCACCATCTTCTGGCGTTCGTTCGCCCTGCAGTCGGCATTTAGTTTCGACCGTATGCAGTCGCTGGGTTTTACCTGGGCGCTTATTCCCTTCCTGAAGAAGATTTACGGTGACTCGGCGGAACTGGGCCGTGCCCTGCGCCGCCACATGGCCTTCTTCAACACTCACCCCTGGGTCCCCGGCCCTGTCCTGGCGCTGGTGGCCGACCTGGAAGCGCAACGCTCGTTGCGCGGAGATGAGATTGAAGAACAATCGATTCAGGGTATCAAGGCCAGCCTCATGGGTCCGCTGGCCGGCGCTGCCGACCCCTTGTTCCACGGCACGCTCCGTCCTCTGGTCGGTGGTATTGCCGCCTCGCTGGCCCTGGCCGGCAACGGCATTGCGCCCCTGATGTTCTTCGTGATTATGAACGTCATCCACGTCGCCGTGCGCTGGTGGACGACGATGGAAAGCTTCCGCTTCGGCAGCACGTTCTTCGAACGGCTGGATGCGGCGAGCCTGGATCGTCTGATGACCGGCAGCGCCATCGCGGGTCTGATGGCAACCGGCGGCCTTGTGGGCACCTGGTTGAACATCACCACCCCGCTGACGTACACTTCTGCTGAAGGAGCTGTGGTGACGGTACAGGAGATGTTGGACGGCATTATGCCGGGCCTGCTGCCCCTGACGGTGACACTGCTGATCTACTGGGCCATCCGTAAGGGCGTGTCCATCACTGTGATCATGCTCGTCATGGTTGTTGTGGCCATCGTCCTTGGTGGTCTGGGCATCATCGCCTGAGCGACCCAAATGTGAATAATCCGCCGCCCGGTGGAAGCGCCGCGCTGCTGTTCGCGGAGCGATTGCTTCCACCGGGCCCTGAGTCTAGCATACGGAGGAAGTGAAAGACGATGAAAATAGTCATGGTGCGCGTAGACGGACGCCTGATTCACGGGCAGGTCACGACCGGTTTTACCCGACGCACGGGTGCAAATCTGATACTGGTGGCCAACGACGAAGTGGCTCAGGACAAAAACCAGCAGAATATCATGAAACTCGCCGCGCCTTCTGGCGTCAAAATCGAAATCCTGCCATTGCAAGAGGCGCTGCAAGGGCTGGCCAAACGCCGCTGGCCCAATGCCAAGATCCTGCTGCTGTTGCGCAGCCCGGTCGATCTGTTGCGGCTCACAGAGATGGGTCTGACGGTTCAGAAGGTGAACGTAGGCGGCGTGAATAACGAAGGCGCTACGATTAAAATCACAAACGAAGTCTATGCAACGCCGAAAGAACTGGAAGCGTGGAAGAAGCTGGATGAAATGGGTGTTGATCTGTCGGTGCAGTGGGAGATTTCCGTCAGCCCGACTGATCTCAATAAAGCCCTCCGCAAGCATACCTAGCGCGCACCGCTCCTTCCTGACCACATAATAACCTAAAGGAACAGTAAATGACCAATAATCCGATACCTGAAAATATGCGCGGCGCCTTTGAGCGGTCTGAGCACCCGTACCATATGTGGGAATCGCTGGTTTCCACGCCGGAGGCTCTGGAGCTGGTTCTGGCATCGCGCGAATCCCGAATTTTCGAAAATGTAGCCCGGGCTCTTTCTGTGCGTTCTATGGTGCATTTCATTGGCTGCGGTACATCGTTCTTCAACGCGCAGGCTTCGGCCTACGCTTACCAGATGCTGACCGGTCGCCCGGCGGTGGCCCACGACGCGTTCGAGTTCGTGGCCTATCCGCCGCCTGACATCGCTCTGAGCGCCGTGGTGGGTGTGTCTCATTCTGGCAAGACGGCGGCGACGGTCGATGGCGTACGGTTGGCCCGGGCGCAAGGCGCTGTGACCATTGGGTACACCGATTATGAGGGGACACCGCTGGCGCAGGAAGCAAATTTTACCATTTACAGTCCAAACCCGGAGAAACAGGGACCCAAGACGCGTAGTTATGCTTCTTCGCTGTTGCGCAGTTACCTTTTGAGTGCAGCGTTGCTGGAAGACGTGGGCGAGGAAAGCGAGGAGCTGACCGCGCTTCTGGAGCGCGCGCCGCAGCTGACACAGCAAGTGTTGGACGAGCATCGCCAGGAGATGGAACAATTGGCCGAACGTTTCGCCGACCACGAGCGCATCGTGATCATCGGCGGCGGTCCGCAGGTCGCGACTGCGGGCGAAACGGCGCTCAAGCTGATCGAAACGGCGTTGATCAACGCCGATAGCTGGGAAATTGAGGAAGCGGTTCACGGCACGTGGGTCTGTTTGGAAGAAGGCGATCTGGTGGTGATTATCGGCACAGAGGGGCCTAGCCTGGAGAAAGCACAGACGCTGGTCAAAGGATTCAAAGAGATCGGCGTGACGCTGTGGGGCGTGACGGATGTATCCGGCGCGCTGGACGGCGCAGACCACGAGACGGTGCTTCCTGTCGAAGTGCCGGAGTGGTACGCGCCGCTGTTCACGATGTTACCCTTCTACCAGTTCATCTACTACTACACGCTGGCGAGTACGGATCTACATCCGGATCGCGCTCCGTACGTCGATCCTCGTTACCGGGAAGCGCGGCGCATTATTCGCGAATCGACGAAAACGGTTTGACCTGAAGTGTTTTGAGAGAGGACCGTCGCGTCCCGGCGGCGTTGCCCGACGAGGAGTCTGATGTTAGCTGAAAACATAATGCTTATTCTGGCCATTGTTTTCATCATTCTGGGGCTGGCGGCGCTGTTGGGGCGGTTTGATCCGGGCAAGGAACGCATGCGGCGCCTGTCGTATGGCTATCTGCCGGTGGGCTTGCTTTTTCTTGTGGCGCACTTTGAAGAGCAGATACTGCAAATTTTGGGCGTTGGACAGTGGCTAATCTACGTGGCCTACGCGCTCCTCATCGTGTGGACCGTGTTCTGGTTCTGGCGCCCCCCGGTTCATCGTTCCCCCCGCCACTGACTGCGGTCCGCTCACGGCCTGGGCGTTTTGTAAAGGAAGCAGCAAGGAGAACATCAGATGGTAGGTATACTTATTGTGACCCACGGCAAGATGGCGTCCGGTTTGCTGAACGCCGTGGAGATGATTATCGGCAAGCATGAAAACGTCGCCGCCCTGGAACTGACTGAGCAGGATCAGGTGGAGGCGTTTAAGCAGCGCATTGAACAGGCCCTGGATGGCGTGCAGGGCGAAGATGGCGCGATTGTTTTCGTGGACATGTTGGGCGCGACCCCCTTCAACCTCAGCGCCCGCGTAGCCCTGGAACGGGACGACGTTGAAGTGATCACCGGCGTCAACCTGCCCCTGTTGCTGGAGATTATTATGCAGCGGGAACACACGCCGTTCGAGCAGTTGGTAGCGATGGCCCAGGAGGTTGGTGCGGATAGCATCAAGATCCTGTCGCAAAGCCTGGCTGCGCAGGATGATGAGTCGTAACCCGCAGGCGCGATTTCCCACATGAGTGAAGTGAAAGCGATCATTAACGGCGCGGTGGCAGCGCCCGACGGCGTCGTCGAGAGCGGCGTGGTGCTGTTGGATGGCGGCGCGATCCGCGCCGTCGGCGTCGCGTCGGGGGTAGACGTGCCGCCCGGCGCCACGGTTTTAGACGCCTCCGAGGCACTCGTCGTCCCCGGCTTTATCGACGGTCACACGCACGGCGGCAACGGCTTCGACTACATGTCTGCCGGCGAAGCGGAAATCGCCACTATTCTGGGCTGGTTGCCCCAGAGCGGCGTGACGGGCGTCCTGGCTACCATTGCCAGCGCTTCTCTGGAGCAGCAACTGGACCTGTTGCGGCGTCTGCGGGCGGTGCAACGGCAGCGCCCGAGCGGCGCGGCCATTCTGGGCGTACACTTGGAAGGCCCTTACATTCATCCCGAGAAACGGGGCGCCCAGCCGGCAAGCGCCGTGCGCGCCCCCAACCTGGCGGAGGTGGAGACGATCCTGGAGGAGGCCGGCGACCTGGTGCGCCTGGTGACCCTGGCCCCGGAGCTGGACGGCGCGCTGGAACTGATTCGTTTCCTGGCGGACCGCGGCGTGGTGGTCAGCGCCGGGCACACCAAGGCCACGTACGAGCAGATGCAGGCCGCTGTGGAGGCCGGGGTCAGCCGCGTTGCTCACGTTTTCAACGCCATGTCGCCCCTGCACCACCGGCATCCGGGCGTCCCAGGCTTTGTACTGACTGAACCCAGAGTTTACGCTGAACTGATTCTGGATGGTTATCACGTGGATCCCGTGGTGGCGCGCCTCCTGCTGCGCGCAAAAGGTGTTGAACGCGTGACGTTGATTACGGATGCTACCCAGGCCGCGGGTCTGGGCGACGGCGCGTACGTGCGTCCGGGTGGTCGCGAAATCGTTGTGCGCGACGGCGCGGCGCGGCTGCGGGCGGAAAGGCCCGAGGAGCAGAGCGAGCAGCCGCTGGCCGGCAGCGTGCTGACGATGGACCGCGCTGTGGGCAACGCAACTCGCTGGCTGGACCTGTCGTTGCCGCAGGCAGCGTCGATGGCCGGCGCCGTAGCCGCGGAAAGCCTGGGCCTGGCCCGGCAGAAAGGGGCGCTGGCGCCCGGCCGGGACGCCGACATCGTTCTGCTGGAGGCCAAGGGGCGCGTGCGCATGACGCTCGTCGCCGGAGAAGTCGTCTATGAGGCCTGATGCGGCGACGGTGGCGCATTTCACAATTTGCGCCTGCTATTGTATGCTAACTGCTTCACAATTTTTGACATAAGGTCTCGTCGCCAATCTTCAGGTCTCAGGTAAACTGCTATGCTTGAATGGTATCTCTATCCCATCATCGTGGGCGCCGGTTTTCTGGCCGGTTTCATCAATACGCTTGCCGGCAGCGGTTCTCTGGTGACGCTGCCCTTGTTGATCTTTGCCGGTTTGCCGGCCAATGTGGCCAATGGCACCAACCGCGTGGGCATCTTGTTGCAGGGCGTCATCGGGGCCGGCAAGTTTCGTCAGAGCAACGTGTTCGACGGGCGCGGGGTGTTCATGCTGGGCATCCCTGCCGTCTTAGGCTCCCTGGTGGGCGCGCAGATCGCCGTCAACCTGGACGAAGAGCTGATGGAGCTGACCATTGGCGTGATCATGTTGCTCATGTTGGGCGTCATTCTGTTGCGACCGCAGCGCTGGCTGGAGGGCGAGCTGCAGCGCATGCAGGAGCGGCCGAGCATTGGGGCCCTGATCCTCTTTTTCTTCATCGGCATCTACGGCGGCTTCATCCAGGCCGGTGTGGGCATTTTTCTTCTGGCGGGCCTGGTCCTGGGTGTGGGTTACGATCTGGTTCGCGCCAATGCCGTGAAGGTGGGTATCAACCTCTTTTTTACCGTATTCGCCCTGCTTGTCTTTGTGCGTAACGGGCAGGTGGTGTGGTCGGTGGGCCTGATTCTGGCCATCGGTAACATGCTCGGCGCGTGGGCCGCGGCCAAGGTGGCTGTGGAAAAAGGTGCGGTCTGGGTGCGCCGGCTGCTCATCGCCGTGATTCTGGTCTCCGCCGCCAGCCTGTTGGGCGTTTTTGATCTGATTATGGGACTGTTATGAGTGACGATAGAAATACGACGTTGCGCGCCGTGCTACTGGACCTGGACGGCACGCTGTTGGCCAGCGAGGAGATGGACGTGCGCGCCATGGACCGGTTGTTTAACGAAGAGCTCTCGCTGCAGTTCAGCGAGGAGACATTGCACGGTTTCATTGGTATGACCAGCGAGGACGTCTTGCGGCAGGTGACGCCCGGACGCGAGGAGCAGCTCCTGAAGCGCTGGTATGCGATCCAGGAAGAATTACGCCACCTGGTGCGACTCTTTCCCGGTGTGCGCCCGGCGCTGGAAAAGCAACGGGCGGCGGGCCGCGCCCTGGGTGTGGTGACCGCGCAGAGCCGGCGCGAGCTGGAGGCCACGCGGGCGCACATCGACCTGGAAGATCTGATTGACGTCTGGGTCTGTAGCAATGACACGGAACAACCAAAACCTTCCCCGGAGCCGGTGCACCTGGCGCTCTCAGAGCTGGGCGCAGCGCCGTCCGAGGCGGTGATGATTGGCGACACGACGTTCGATCTGGCCGCCGGGCGCGCCGCCGGCGGGCGCGTCGCCGCAGCCCTGTACGGCGCGCTGGATCCGCAGGCGCTGCTGGACTTTGGGCCGGATTATGTGCTACGCAAGCCTGAAGAGATAGGGGGGATTGGAGATTAGAGATTGGGAATTACCGGCTGTGGTTACCCATAAATCTCTAATTACCGAGTCAACCAATCTCCAATTCACCAACAAGGAGTCAACGTGAGTGAAGAACGTGACATTAAAGTGACCAACGACGTCGGGCTGCACGCGCGACCGGCGGCTGTGTTTGTGAAGACCGCCGCGGGATTCAGCGCTGATGTCCGGCTGCAAAATCTGACGCGGGAGAGCCCGGCGGTGAACGCCAAGAGCATCCTCAGCGTGCTTTCGGCGGGAGTGGAGCAAAACCACCGCATTCGCCTGATGGCCGACGGCGAGGACGCGGGCGAGGCGCTGGAAGCGCTGTGCGCCCTGATCGAGAGCAACTTCGAACAGGCGGAGGGATAACCCATGAGCGAGCAGCAGCTCAGCGGCCTGGGCGCTTCCCCCGGCATTGCCATCGGGCCGGTGTTCCGTTACGAGAAGCAGCGGCTGCGAGCGGAGAAGGTGCACGTCGACGATCCGGCCGCCGAACGGGCGGCGCTGCAGGCGGCGCTGGAGCAGGCCGCCTCGGAGCTGGAGGCGCTGCGGGCGCGCACGGCGCAGGATGCCGGCGCGGAAGAAGCGGCGATCTTTGAGGCCCAGGGACTGTTTCTTGAGGATCCGGAACTGTTGCAGCAGGTAAGAACACTGATTGACGAGGAGCGTGTCAGCGCGGCGTACGCCTGGGATCAGGGTTCGCACTTTTACGCCCAGATGTTGCGTGACCTGGACGACCCTTATCTGGCGCAGCGGGCGATGGATGTGGAGGACGTAGCGCAGCGGGTGCTGGCTATCCTGCAGGGTGAAGATCGCGGCGACGTGAGGCTGTCGCAACCGGCCGTGATCGTGGCCCAAGATCTGGCTCCCTCGGACACTGTTTCACTGCAAAAAGAGATGGTCCTGGCCTTCTGCACGGCTGAAGGCGGCCCCACGTCGCACGCGGCGATCCTGGCCAAGGCGCTGGGGGTGCCGGCCGTGGTGGGGCTGGGCAGCGACCTGCTGGCGCTGGAGAGTGGAGCGCAGGTCATCGTAGACGGCGACGCCGGCGTGCTGCTTCCCGATCCGGACGAGGATGATCTGCAGCAATACGCCCGCCGCCGCCGCGCGCTCTCTTCGTTGCGCAGCGAGGCCGAGGCGCGCACGCGGGAGCCGGCTGTGACGCGTGACGGCGTGGCGGTTGAGGTGGTGGCCAACGTGGCCAACCTGGCCGATGCGCAGCAGGCGCTCGAGTACGGGGCGGAGGGCATCGGATTGCTGCGCACGGAATTTCTATTTCTCAACCGTGCAGAGGCCCCCTTGGAGGAGGAGCAGGTCGCCGCCTACCGCGCGATTTTGCAGGTGATGGAGCAGCGACCGGTGATCGTGCGCACGCTGGACATTGGCGGCGATAAACCGGCCCCTTACCTGGATCTGCCCGCCGAGGACAACCCGTTCCTGGGCCGGCGCGGCATCCGCCTGACGCTGCACCTGACGGAGCTATTTGAGACGCAGTTGCGCGCCCTCTTGCGCGCCGGTCGCGGCCATAACCTGAAGATCATGTTCCCCATGGTCGGCAGTCTGGCGGAGCTGCAGCGGGCGCAGGGCCATCTGCAGGCCGCGCGCGAGCAGCTGGAGGCGCGGGGCGAGCCTTATGCCGAGGCGCTGGAGGTGGGCATCATGATTGAAGTGCCCTCGGCGGCGCTAATCGCCGGCGTGCTGGCGCAACAGGTGGATTTCTTCAGCATCGGCACCAACGACCTGACGCAGTACACGATGGCTGCGGCGCGCACCAACGCCACGGTGGCCGACCTGGCCAGCCCCTTCCACCCTGCCGCGCTGCGCCTGATGCAAATGACGATCGACGCCGCGCACGAGCAGGGTCGCTGGGTGGGGTTGTGCGGTGAATTTGCCGGCAATCCGCTGGCAGCGCCGCTGTTGTTGGGGCTGGGCCTGGATGAGTTCAGCATGTCGCCGCGCTCTATTCCTCTGGTCAAGGAGTCTCTGCGCCGCCTGAGCAGCGAGCGCGCCCGTGACATTGCGCGCCAGGCGCTCGGTCTCCCTGACGCCGGCGAGGTTGAGGCGTACCTGGAGAGCGTACAAGAAGAGGGGTGATTGGCCCTATGCGCGGTTTGGTTCTCTGCACTCTGTTGCTGTGGCTGCTGCCGGCCTGCGCTGCCGGGGAGCAGACGCCGGCGCCTGCTCCTGAAGCCACGGCGACCGTCGCCGCTGCGACCGTCGCGTCGTCCCCTTCGGCCACAGCCACACCGACGCCCGAGCCCACGTCCACGTCGGGTCCCACCCCGCGCCCGCCCGATCCGGTGATGGAGATGGTCACGTACCGCGATGAGCGGGCGGGCCTGGCGCTGGACTATCCGGCGGATTGGTTTCTGTATGAGCCGGAGGTGGTGGCGGGCCGCACGGTCACGGTGACGTTTAGCCCCTGGGAGCCGGGGATGGAGGGCATGGTCGAGAACCGGGAGCGCGACGGCGAGCCGCCGGCCGATGCGCAGCGCATTGACCTCGTGGTGCGCCCGGACGCACCCACAACCCTCGACGAGGCAGTCGCCCATCAGGAGGAAGCGTTGGCGGCTGCGGATCCGCCGGCGACGATTGTGGACAGCGAGGCCTGGGAGCTCTCTAACGTGCTGCCGGCGCAGCGCTGGCAGCTGTCCGCCGCGGGCCGGGACGTGCACCTGCTGCTGACGATTATCGAGGAGCGCACAATCCTGCTGCGCGGGCAGACGGATGCGGCGCAGTTTGAGCAGGTGGCGCGCAGCCTGCGGCCGTTGGCGCGGCCCTGAGTGGCGGGACCTACCCTCCGCTACCTCCGGGTCGCTACGTTTTTATGATCAACTCGCGGGGCAAGCTGCTCAGCCTTGTAGCCATTCAGCGTGGCGTGCACCCGAATGGGGAAAGGCTCAGGCGCCTGGCACTAACCAGAGTGCCAGGCGCCTCGCGATCGGCCCTAGAAGTCTATCTGGGCCTCGTTGGAGCAGGTGCTGGTGCCTGCTTCACATACCTGGTAGGTGTAGCTTCCGGAACCGCGCTGGTCGATATTGTCGGTGTAGAAGCCGTCGTTGGTGGTGGTGGTAATAAGCTCGCCGTCGCGGTAGACGTCGACGTCAGTGGAATCCGCGCCGCTCCACTCGAGGTCTGCTTTTTGTAGACCTCGCACCTTGTACGCGGTGGCGCTGAGGGTGATGTCGCCGGGATCCGGTTCGGGCGTCGCCGTGGGGGTTGGTGTCGGATCAGGGTCTGATGTGGGTGTCGGTGTAGGCGTCGCCGTTGGATCGGGGTCGGAACCGGTGGAGTCGTCGATGCTGACGTTGAAGCGATCCAGAACGGGGCCGATGGGGTTGGCGATGGTGCGCGTGTCGCTACCGGCGAAGAGCAGCCCGACGGGGTTGTTATTGCCGTCGTCGGTGACGATGAGGGAGCCGGAATCGCCGCCGGCGCTAAAGTCGCCGGGGGTGATGGTGATCTGGTCCACGAAGCGGCCTAGCTGGGCGCAGAAGGGTCCCTGGGGTTCGTAGCAGACCTCGATGGTGGCGTTGATTTCGGCGACCTCTCCGGTCGTACATTCGGTGGTGCGGCCGCATTTCTGCACGTCGAGGCCGATGGAGGCATCGACGACGGTGGAGCCGGGAACGCCGTATCCTTCGGGCAGGGTGGCGTTATCCAGCTCGGCGGTGGTGGAGCTGGCAATGGCAGCGTCCATGATGTTGTCGCTGCCGTCAAAAAGAATCGGTTCAAAATCGTGCAGCTCGCCGATCTTGTCCTCGGGATCGGTGCCGCCGTCGTAGGGGCCGGGCTGCAGGGCGCTGTCGCCGATCTGCGCGTCGTTGCTGTTGGCGAGGACGTGGTTGTTGCTGAGCGCGTAGACGTTGCCGCCACCGTCTACGACTCGGGCGCCGATGGTGCCGGCGGTGATGTCGGGGTGACCGACGGAAACGCCGATGGGCGCGGGCCGGTGGCGGTCGGTGGTTTGATAGGCGTAGAACATGCCGGTGACCACAGTTTCGACCGGGATGCCCTCGACCTGGGCGGGCAGGCCGGCCACGTCGTCGTCAACGACGTACAGTCTGATCGTGGGCTGGGCGCCTTGCTGCAGGCCGACGGCCACGCCGACGACGCCGGGCCGGTTCAAAAGGGCGTCGGCGTTGGCATCTTGCGCGGCGATTGCGCGCGCAATGCCGTCGGGGTCGGCGTCTGGCCCGGCGGCGAGGCTGGAACTGGTTGCCATGAGGACTGCCAGCACCAGGATTAGCACGAGGAATGGTAGCAACTGGAACACGCGTTTACGATTCATGTTTTACCTCCTGAATTTTGGACGGTGATAAATGCTGAACTTAACTCGTCTTTGTCTGCGTCAGCTCATGAACCCTCCTGTGCGCCGAGCGGGGGAGTGGCGCTGTAAGTGAACGAAATGGTTATGCGACTGTATGGGTGCCTGGTTTTTTGGGCGGCAGGCTAATGCCGGCGCCTGGATAAGTATGGTTCCATTATAAGGGTTTGGGAGGTGGGGATCAATGTGGGGTTTGAAATTTCGAAATGCCCT
>JBMCFH010000066.1:0-16391 GCA_048620455.1 Chloroflexota bacterium
GGGTGAGTAGAGAAGGACGCTCGCCCCTTTCTTAGCAGTACGAAACGGCGGTCCGTTGCGGGCCGCCGTTTTTTTATGATTTGGCCCTGAATGACCAGGTGCAGATATAATCTTTAATGATGGAGCAAGCTATTATTCTTATCGGCCCTATGGGCGCGGGGAAGAGTACCATTGCCCGTTTGTTGGCGGCGCGGTTGGGAATGCCGCGCTGTGAGATGGACGAGGTGCGTTGGGACTATTACCGGGAAATCGGCTATGACGAAGCAGAAGCGCAGCGAATCGCGGAGCAGGACGGGCAGACCGGCCTGTTCCGTTACTGGAAACCATTCGAGGCGCACGCCGTAGAGCGCGTGCTGGATGACTATCAGGGTTGCGTCATCGACTTCGGCGCGGGACACACGGTTTACGAAGACGAGGTCCTCTTTGAGCGCGTGCGGGCGGCGCTGGCGCCTTACCGCAACGTAATCTTACTCTTGCCTTCCCCCGACGAACAGGAATCGCTGGCCATTCTTAACGCGCGGGCAGAAGCCGTGATCCGCGAGGATCTGGGGCGACCGCTGCCGCCAGAGGTCATGCGCGAGGTGTTCGCCCTGAACGAGCACCTGCTCACCCATCCCTCTAATTACAGACTGGCCACGATGATTGTATATACCGTGGGACAGACGCCTGACGAGACGTGCGAGGAGATTGTGCGGCGATTGTCTGGGTAATCCCTTAAAATCTCGCGCCGGGAGATTTCGAGCCACCAGCAATGCGCTATACTACCCTTGGGAGCCTGTGTGAAGCTACCCAACGCTGACCGTAAACGAAGGGCATTACCGGGAGGATCAACGTGGACCACGACGGCGAACTGAGACGGCAACTGGCCAACTTACTGCAGAAGCGGCAGGCGCACATGTCGTTCGAAGATGCCGTGGCTGACTTCCCACCTGCCCATTTCAACACGCGCCCGGACAATCTCCCCTATACTTTCTGGCACCTGTTGGAACACCTGCGCGTTTGCCAGGATGACATCCTCGATTATATCCGCGACCCGCATTATGAAGCGCCCAATTTTCCCGACGACTTGTGGCCCGCCAGAGATGCCCAAACAGATCGCGCCGGCTGGGAGCGCACCATGGCCCGATTCCTCGCGGACCGCCGGGCGCTGGTGGACCTGGTCAACGATCCGGAAACTGACCTGTTTGCGCCGATTCCGCACGGCTGGGACGGGCACAATGTCTTGCGCGAGATCCTGATTGTGGCCGAGCACAACGCCTATCACGTGGGCGAGTTCGCTGCGTTGCGCGGCGCGATGGACCTCTGGTGAACGACCACAGGCGGCGGCCCTCTGAAATGCTGAAGCGATTGCTCCCACTCTTTGTTCTGCTGGTTTTGCTCTTGGGCGGCTGCGCAGAAGCGTCGTCAACGCCGCCGGCGACCGCGCCCGCAGGCCCTGCTCTGGCCCGTGTTACGGAAGCGCCTACGCTGGCGCCGACGGCGGCACCGGCGATGACGGCGACGGGCACTGTGAGCCCCTCGCTAGCGGCAGGCGACCCGTCGCCCACGGCATCTCCCACCGAAACAGTGGCTGCGCCAACCGCCACGCCTACGGTGCCCGGCGCCCTCGTGCGGGTCACCATGCGCAGCCAGGTGGGCGTGCTGCTCGACGAGTTCCCGGAGCCGATGCGCGAGCGTGTGGCAGATGACCTTCTGGCCCAGCCGGCCGAAGAGTGGCAGGCCCGCGCCCGGCGGCAGGCGCGTCTGACGCGTCTGCGACTCAACTTTCGCGATTCGCACCATCCGGGCAAGGGACCTCTGCCTCTGCCACGGCCCGACGAGTGGTCCGTCGCGCTCGACGAGGCCGGACCATCGCGGCAGACGGTTCACGGACACGACCTGGTCATGATCGAATATACGCTTTCTACGACCATACTGTCCGACGCAGACTCTGTGGGCGAGTCTGAGCCGGCTCTGGCAGAGGCCGGCGGCGCGTGGGAGGAAACCTTTGTCTTTCCCGCCGATCCCGATCTGCTGTTGCAGCGAACGGGCCGCGGTTGCATCAACGACAGAGGGTTTCCTGACAACAGCGTCGATTCGGAGAACGCCTGGTACTTTTATGACTCCAACCGTACGACGTGTGTGGAAGCGCTCGCCGCGCGCGTCGGTGCTGTGGAGAGCACGATGCGCTTCCACCGCCTGGCCTGGGACCCGGTGCTGGCCGACCGCGTGCGTAGCGACGCCCCGACCGGCGAAACGGCTGCCGATTTGCTGGCTGTAGAGGATGAGCTGGCGGTCAACCGTGTGGTGTACCGCTACTTTACGGAAGGGGATTGCGCGCTGGAGGAAGGGGCAGTGGGGGCCAGTGGCTGGCGGCGTCTACTGCTGTTCAACGCCACCGTGCACAACATTGGAGGCGAGGCGTTGCATATCGGGCGTATCGAAACCGTCGATCGTGACCACAATGTGCTGGAGTTCGCACCGTGCCACGACCATTTTCACTACCAGCACTATGGCGATTTCACCATTCAGAACGAAGAACAGTTGCTGACGAGCAAACAGGCGTTTTGCGTGCAGAGCACCGATCGTTGGAGTAACAACGAATATTCTCCGCTCATGCACGAGTACTCCTGCAGCTTCCAGGGCATACAGGCCGGCTGGGTGGACGAGTATATGGCCGGATTGGACACGCAGTGGATGGATATTACCGATCTGGAGGCGCCGGACGAAGGCAAGCAGGTGCAACTGGGCTTCAACTCTAACCAGGACGGTTTCCTGTGCGAGGGTCAGCCGGTGCTGGACGAGGACGGCGAGCCGCTGTGGGAACCCAGCGAGTTCACCACTGAGGAGGGCGAGCCGATCAACCGCCCGCGCTGCGACTTCGTAGAGGGCTGGGATGATAACAATGACGCCGTGCACGAGCTGTCCCTGTCGTCCACAGGTAGCTTTGTCACCGAACCGTGTGAGAACGGCGAGATAGGGCCGCTGCGCAACTGTGGTCTTTCTGAAGTGACTGTTGAGGGACTTGAGGCTGCCTGCCGCGTGCAGCAACCGGTCACTCTATCGCTGCGGGCAGCGGGCGAGGACGCGCCGCCGCAGGTAGTGCGCGTCTGCGAGCGTAGCGCGGTGCTGGACACGGGGGTGGCCTGTGCATACGAAGACGCTGTGGCTAACGAGATTGTGGACGCCGGCGGCGCCACGGTGTCCTTTACCTGTCCCCTTGTGCGTGACGCTGAGGAAGCGGGCCAAGAACCGGCGGACGCCAACTACTCCCTTTATGCGGCGCCGCTCTGGCCCGACGATGAGTCCGCGGCTATCGAACCGGCGGAGTAGGGCGCCGTGTTGTTGGCAGCGCTCGACGGTTGCCACGACTAATCGCCGACTCGATACAGTCCCCAGTCGTCCATAAACCAGCCGTTGTTCTCGATAGCCCAGCGTCCGCGCATGGCGGCTCCCACGCGGATCACCTGTGGGTCGTCCAGCCGGAAGGTGTGACTGAAGCTGTTCTTGCGACCAAATTCGGGCAGCATCCAGCCGGTTGATTGCGCTCCGGCGACCAGACGCACTTCACCAGACAGGGGGTCTGGGGCCCACACTTTCTGACCTTCCTCGTAATGATCCACCAGATCGGGGAAGACGTAAATTTGCAGCAGATACGTGCCCGGCTGCAGCGTCAGTTCCGTGGTTAGCTGGAAGCTGATGGCCCCGGACCCTTTGAATATCTTCACCGTCTGCTCGCCGTCCCAAATAAACACGTCGCGCTCGTCCGCGGGCAAAAAATCCTCAGGCAGGACGCGGATCTCGGGTCGCACCCAGGGCGCCGGGTCTTCCGGCAGGGGATTGGGCCCATGTTCCCAATTAAAGTCCCACTGCTCCGGCACCTGCAGCTCAGGTTCGCCGCCGATGTGGTACCAGCCGCCCTCGAACGAGGGGTTGGGCAGCAGGTTCTGGCTCTGCAGCGGCGGTGGCGTGGGCGTCACTGTTGCCGTTTCTGTCGGCGTGGCGCTGGGCGTTGCCGTGTCTGCGGGCGTGGCGCTCGCCGTGGGCGTGTTGCTGGGCAGGATGAGCGGTGTGGCGCTGGGACGCGGCGTAAAGGTGGCCCCGCCGGCTTCGTCTCCCGTTTCGACGGGCGTTGGCGCCGCCGTCCACGTGGGCGGCACGCTGCTCGCGGTCGTTTCCTGTGGCGACGCGAGCGTGGGCGCTGCCGCCACAGGGGTGGGCATTTGCGGTTCGGCCTCTGACGTGCAGGCAGCCAGCAGGCCCAGGAGCACGGTGCAGGTGACGGCGGCGGAGCGAATCAGCGGCAAGGGATTGCCTCGCGCCGGATGCCGGGCGTGCCCGGTGCCAGCTCTTCAACCAGGAAAGACTCGCCCACGCCTGCGCCGCGCCAGGCGACCAGACCGTACTTGCGAGCGTAGAAGTAATGCTCGAAAGGCGCATCAGAGCGCCGGCCTTGCTGCTCGGTGTAGGCCGCCAGTTCCACCACATCCTCCAGCGTGATGCCGCTGGTTAGCGTCAGCTGCGGGTGCACCGTTTCCAGCCGCACCCAGGTGGCGTGGCTAAACGACGCCACGGTGGAGCAATCTGATTTGCGCCGGAAGGTGACCGTGGGATTGCGCCGGAAGAAGACACCGGGCGTCATCTCGCGCGGCGTCCAGGGGCTGCCATGCTGCCCGTGCTCGCTCAGCGTGTAATAGTTGCCTTCTCCGGGCGACGTGTCCGTGCCGCGATAGATGAAGCTGTTGTCGGCCCACAGCTCTTCCCACTCGTGGCCCTTGACGTGGAAGAAGCGATTGCCCTCGTGCTGGGTCTGTATCTGCTGCTGACCACCGCCGGCCCAGGTGTAGCGTAGGACGTAGATGCGACCATCGCCGCGCAGATAGGGTAGCAGGTCTACGGCGTCATCGTCGCCCTGTACGTCGACGAGCAGGGGCAGCGGCTGGCCGAACAGCCGGCCCTGCGGATCGCGCGCGCGCCACGTGCTGCGGTGCTCTCCCGGCTGCGCGGGCGCGGTCAGGGTCACGGACACGTTCACCGAGCGCTCCGGAAGCGTCTCCGGCAGGGGCACGCTTTCTGGGCCACCCATCTGCTTTTCGCCGGTAAAAGCCACCGTATAGCCGGCGCCCCAGCGGCTGCGTCCACTGTTCTGGACGCGCCATGTTTTGACGAACGTCTCACCCGGCCGCAGCCGCGCACCCTCCGGCGCGGTGACGTGCTCCACCAGCCGGGCGTTGTTCTCCTGACCGCCAGCCGCCGGCGGGGCGACCTCAATTTCGGCGAACATTTCAAATTCAAAGAACTCGCCGCGCCTGTTACGCGGTTTCCACACGCTGCGACGAAGACCGGGCGTTGTGGGCGCGGTCAACGTTACTGAAATATCCACGATTTGACCCGGTTGGGCCGGCGGCAGGGACACTGCCGGTGGGCCTCCCAGCCGGTCGCCCTCCAGGAAGGCCAGTTCGTATCCGGGTTCCCAGGTGCTGGTACCGGTATTACGCATGCGCCACGTCTTGACGAAGGTCTGTCCCGGCTGCATCACGGTGCCGTCGGCAATCGTTACATCGTCAACAAAACGGGCTTCGTCCAGCTGCGCCGACGGGGAAATGCCCTGGGCCACGCGCACCTCGGCGTACATGGCAAAATCGAAGTGTTCGCCCTGCGCATTGCGCGGTTTCCAGGTGCTGCGGTGCAACCCGGCGCCGGCGGGGGCCGTGAGCACCACCGACACGTCGACGGTCTCACCCGGCGCGGCCGGGGGCAGGGGCACACTTGCCGGTCCCTGCATGCGCTGGTCGCCGAAGAAGGCCAGCTCGTAGCCGGCGTCCCAGGCCGTGGTGCCGCTGTTGCGGATGCGCCACGTCTTGGTAAAAGGTTGTCCCGGTTGCACCAACGTGCCGTCCTCAACCGTCACGTCGGCCACGTAACGCGCCTCGTCCACCCGCTGTGAGGGCGGGGCCTCGCGCGGCACGACGATCTCTACGTACTGCTCGTGATCAAAAAACTCGCCGTGCGGCGTGCGCGGTTTCCAGGTGCTGCGATGTGTTCCCGGTTCGTCTGGCGCGCGCAGGGTGATGGAAACGTCCACCTCTTCACCGGGCGCAGCCGGCGGCAGGGGCACGCTGTCTGGGCCGTCCATCCGGTGGTGATTGAAGAAGGAAAGCCGGTAGCCGTTGCCCCAGGTGGTGGTTCCTTTGTTACGCACGCGCCACGTTTTCAGAAAGGTCTGGCCCGGTTGTACCAGAGTGCCATCGGCTACGGTCACGTCGGCGACCCAGCCGACTTCATCACGCTGGGCCACGCCCGCCACCTCGATTTCGGCGTAAAGCTGGTAGTTGAACAGGTTGCCGTCGGGATCGCGTGGTTGCCATACCGTACGATAATGGCCGGACCGGCGCGGCGTTACCAGGGCCACCGATATCTCCGCTTCCTGCCCCGGTGGGGTGGGGGGCAGGGGCACGCTGGCGGGGCCATCCATGCGACTGCCTTCCACAAAGGCCAGCCTGTAGCCGTCACCCCACGGCCTGTTGCCCGTGTTGCGCACCCGCCAGGTCTTGACGAAGTGCTGGCCCGGCTGCATCACGCTGCCATCGGCCACGGTGACGTCGGCCAGCCAGGAAGCTTCGTTCATCTCCGGCGATCCGTCCATGCGCAGGAAAGGTTCGGGATCCACGACGTCGTCCACCACGTACCCCTGCTGCCCGTGGCCCAGGTGTTGCAGGGTGAGGTGCAGGTGGACGCCGCTGGAGAAGCCGGTGCTGCCGGCTACGCCAATCTGATCGCCGATGTTCACGTGCGCCCCTTCCTGTACTAATACCTGTGACAGGTGCCCGTACCAGGTGACGTAGGTGGCGTCGTGCCAGTCGTGGACGATGCGCACGTAATGGCCGTAGCCCTGGGGCGAAAAGGCGACGCGGTCGACCGTCCCCCGCTGCGCCGCCAGCACAGCCACCGGCTGTCCGCTGCCGTCGAGCGCCGCCAGATCGATGCCCTCGTGTTTTTGTAGTTTGTCTGGGGCGAACGTATATTCCCGTGGATCGTCAAAGCGGCATTGGGCGCAGCTGATGGCAAACTCGCGCGCGACGGGGAGCTGTAACCAGAATGGTTGGGGATCAGATGGGGATGGCATAGACCCTCCTTGTTACGGGTTGGAAGGTTGGCAGGTTCCAGGTTTCAATTACGAGGACCGGCTGCTGGCGTCAGCAGTCGACTGTCGGCCACTCGCCTATTGTAACCGAATTGGCCTGTCCGTGTGACTTACTTTGTGACTATTAACGCGGATCGGACGCACTTTTTCGAGGATGTGAGGCGCACGTAGCTCCTTTTGGGCCCTGTCCCTTGCTACCGTAGGAATGGTGTATAATGTCCGCTACTATCAGAATGATGAGATGGCTCAAGGAGGGTGAAGTGAGCAAAGGAGATTTGACGACCCAGGTGGCTACGTTATTTCGTGACGCCGGGAAGGCGCATCACGAAGCGTTCAGCGACGTAGACGGAGCCGATCCTGATTGGCCCATCTGGTACGCCGACTACATGCACAAGCGACTGTGTACGTTGTTACAGGCGTCTTTTACCCGCAGCGAGCTGGTATATTTGCTGGTTCGCGCCGAGCGGGAACTCGCGCTGGAGGCGCCGGGCGCGGAGTGGTCGCGGTATTATGCGCGGTTTTTGGTGGGGCGGTATGGGGTTGGCGCGCGGTGAAGTGGGGATTGGAGATCGGGGATCAGAGATTGGGGTTGCCAGTGCTGTACCGTCGCACACCTTGACCATAATTCTCCAATTCTATCCTGATCGCGGCTGCGCACAACGCGACGGTGACATACAATGGGGGGCGTCGTTGCCCATTTTCGGCAACGGTGGTTAGAATTGTAACCGGATCAGCCCTGGCGGGCCGATCAATGGATATTCCCTGACAGCAGACCAGGAGAGAGCGTATGTCCAGCGACAAACGGGTGGCGCTGTTCGTCACCTGCCTCGTCGACCAGGTTATGCCCGAAGTCGGCGTGGCTACCGTGCGGCTGCTGCGCCGGGCGGGCTACGAAGTTGATTTTCCAGGGGAGCAGAGCTGTTGTGGCCAACCATTCTTCAACAGTGGCTTCCGCAAGGAGGCGCGGCGGCTGGCGCGGCGCACGGTGGATGTTCTCGCCGACGAACCGCTGATCGTGTTGCCCAGCGGCTCCTGCACCACCATGATCCGTCATGAGTATCCGCACCTCCTGAAGGACGAACCAAATTACTATTATCGAGCGCGGCGGCTGGCGGCAAAGAGCTTCGAACTGAGCGAGTTTCTGGCCCAGGAGGCGCAGTGGCAGCCACAAGCGGCGGCAGGCGCGCCTTCCGTCACCTATCACGATTCCTGCCACATGTGCCGCACCCTGGGCCTCAGCGCCGAACCGCGCCGGCTCTTGCAGCAGGCCGGCTGCCAGCTAACCGAAATGAGCGAGTCGGATCGCTGTTGTGGCTTTGGTGGTCTCTTTTCGATGCGCATGCCTGAGGTGTCCAATGCCATGACGGACGAGAAGCGAAAGCAGGCCGGCGAGACGGGCGCACACGTCCTGGTTTCTGCCGATCCCGGTTGCCTGATGCAGATGCGCGGATGGCCGGAAGCGCAGGAACAGCGCGTGGAGCATCTGTCGGTTGTGCTGGAGGAGGTGACGCGATGAGCCACCGTAGCGGCGCGACGGTCGGGCAGTTCCGCCAACAGGCCACCGTCGCCGTCGAGGACGTTCGGCTGCAGGGAGCGCTGGAACAGGCCACGGGTCGTTTTCGCATCGGGCGCGACGTAGCGCTGGCTGAGCTGCCGGGCGCGGACGCCCTGCGCGACCATTTTAAAGCGACGCGCCAGGCCACACTGGCGCGGTTGGCGCACCATCTGGAGACGTTTGAGCGCAATGCCCAGGCGGCGGGCGCGCAGGTTCATTGGGCCGAGGACGACCAGGAGGCGTGTGACATCGTGTTGGAGATCGCCCGGCAGCACAATGTTCGGCTGGCGGCCAAAAGCAAATCGATGGCCACAGAAGAAATCGGCTTGAATAGCGTTCTGGAAGCGGCGGGGGTGCGCCCGGTGGAAACCGATCTGGGCGAGTGGATCATCCAGCTGGCGCAGGAGCCTCCCTATCACATTATCGCGCCGGCGATTCACAAGACGCGCGATCAAGTAGCTGATCTGTTTGGCGCGGATGGCGGGCCGCGAGTGGATTCTGACGATATCCAGGCGCTGACCGAAGAAGCGCGCCGCCGCCTGCGCGGCCAATTTCTGGAAGCGGGCATGGGCATCAGCGGCGGCAACATCGCCGTGGCTGAGACGGGCAGCATCGTGCTGGTGACCAACGAGGGCAACGCGCGCATGATCACCAGCCTGCCGCCGGTGCACGTGGCTGTGATCGGCATTGAGAAGGTGGCTCCCACGTGGGATGACGCTGCGGCCTGGCTGGCGCTCCTGGCGCGCAGCGCTACGGGACAGCCGCTGTCCGTGTATACCACGGTGCTCACCGGGCCGGCGCGCGAGCGCGACCTGGACGGACCACAGGAGATGCACGTGGTGCTGTTGGATAATGGGCGCAGCCGCCTGCTGAATACGAAGTACGAAGAAGTGTTGCAATGTATTCGCTGTGGCGCATGCCTTAACGCCTGCCCCGTCTATCGCGAAGCGGGCGGGCACGCCTATGGCAGTCCTTATAGCGGCCCCATTGGCGCTGTGATTTCCCCGTTGCTCTTTGGACTGGAGGCGTACGGTGGGCTGCCGCATGCCAGCTCCCTGTGCGGCGCCTGTCTGGAGGTGTGTCCCGTGCGCATCGACCTGCCGCGCATGTTGCTGGAATTGCGCGCCGACGAGGTTGAGCGCAACTTGCTGCCGCTTGGCGAGCGGCTGGCGGAAGGCGCTGCTTCCCACCTGCTGAACCGCCCGCGCCTGCTGGCACTGGCGCGCGGCGCGCTCAGCCGCCTGCAGACGCCCCTGCTGCAGGGCGATGAACATATTCGACTTCCTATGGCTCTCAACCCCGCATCTCCACGCCGCTTGCCCGGCCTGGCGAAGAAGTCTTTTCGCGAGATGTGGGAGGACGGTGAGGTGTAATGCTGCATCGGTTGGCCGGTCTGCTTGTCCCTATGCCACTGTGTTCGTTTGGGTCATGCGAGAGAGGTTGATGTATGGGTTCTCGTGAAGCGATTTTGCAGCGGTTGCGAGGAGAGCATCGAGAGGTCGTCCATCCGCAGGCATGGCGCTCGCAGCGGTCGTTCGACGATCTGTCGCAGCGCTTTACAGAGGCATTGGCGGCTGCCGGGGGCGAGGTGCAGCGCGCGGCCAATCTTGAAGAAGCGTTGGAGCAGTTGGAAGCGATTTTGCAGCAAACGGGGACACAACGGGTGGTGGTGAACGGCGAGCCGCCGCTGGATGAGCTGAACCTGGCGCAGCGTTATGCGGCTTACGAATGGCGACGGGTGACGGACGCCGGCGACGATTTGCGCGAGTTCTGCGCCAGGGCGGATGTGGGCGTCAGCGGCGCCGATGTCGCTTTGGCCGAGACGGGAACCCTGGTGCTCAGCAGCGGGCCGCAGCGAAGCCGGATGGCGACGTTGTTGCCGCCGCTGCATCTGGCGCTGTTGCCTGCCTCACGCCTGACCACCGACCTGTTCACCTGGGTGTCGGAGCGACAGCGCGGCGACCCTGGCGGCATGCCGGCGAACGTGACCCTGATTAGCGGGCCCAGCAAAACGGCCGACATTGAACAGACGCTTGCCGTCGGCGTACACGGGCCAAAACGGCTGATCGTGCTGTTATACGAGGATGGGTAGAGCAAAAGTCATCTTCCCGCAGCCCGGCTTGAGCCGGGAACCTTCGAGTGGATTGTGCTGGCAAGGGGGGAGGGGCGCTAGACCTTTTTGCGTGCCATAGCCCGTTTGATCGCCGGGCGGTACGAATGATCCTTGCCCGCGCGGGCGAAGGCGGCGCGCGCATGACGCGCCTGGTTCTGATCCAGATAAAGCACGCCCAGTGTAAAGAATACGGCGGGCAGGCGCAGGCCGCCGCGAATGGCCTTTTCATAACATTCAATCGCCTGAGCCGTTTCGCCCCGTGTCTGGAAGTCGATGCCCTGCCCGATGAGCGCGTCTCGTTCCAATTTGCTGAGGCCGTTGGGCCCAACGCCGTACAGGTCGGCTTCACCTTCCTCCTCGCGGAAGATCTCCTCGGCCAGTTCGTCCTGGGCGCGGCGCAGTGCCTGGTTCAGTGGGTCTTTTCCATCCGTCTGCGGTTGCGAGAGCTGCCAATGCTTGCGCTCCTCCTCGAACACCGTGGCGATCTGGCGCACCGTTTCCGTCATCTCCGCGCGCTCCCGTTCCTCTTCGCTCAAGGGCGGCGCGACCTCCGGTTCGGGCTCCGGCTCTGGTTCAGGCTCGCGTACGGCCTCCTCGCCCTGTTGCACCAACTTCATGGCCAGTTGAACGTCTTCGTTGCCGGGATCCAGGCGTAGGGCCGCGTGACACATCTGCAGCGCCTTGTCCGGTGCGCCTTGCATTTGTAGGATGCGGGCGATGGCCAGGTAGTGGCGAATGGCTCCTTTCACGTTTTGCTGGCGCTGGAAGACCATGGCCAGCCGCCGGTGCGCACCGAGCAGCCCCGGTTCCAGGCGCACGGCGCGTTCCCAATTGTGAATCGCGTGCTCCAGGCGGCGCTGTCGTAACTGTA
Organism: Chloroflexota bacterium; assembly: GCA_048620455.1. Lineage (GTDB taxonomy): Bacteria > Chloroflexota > Anaerolineae > Promineifilales > Promineifilaceae > JAAYYY01. Next base: position 11,663 of record JBMCFH010000066.1, read on the forward strand.
GCTCACCCGCCGCCATATACGTCTTAGCCGCCTCGCTTAGCTGGCCCAGGCGCTCTTGCAGGTCGGCCACTCGCTCCAGATGCTGGATGTCTCCCCGCGAATAGCGCGCCGCCAGCTTGTAGCTTTCCAGGGCGCGATCCAGCCGTTTCAGACCGAAGCACGCTTCTCCCAGGCCGGCATAGGCCTCTGCGGACCGGGGATCCTCGCTCAACGCCACGCGGAACATCTTAAACGCCTTTTCCCAATCCTCGGCCTCGTTGCAGGCGTATCCCCGCTGCAGCGCCTCTTCGAACCGTGCCACGTTTCCACTCACTGACTACTCCGCTTTCTCATGGGAAGACGTTCCTGAACCGTTAACATAACGCACAACAGGGCGTCTGGCAAGGTGACTTTGGTTAGGGGGAGCGGCAGGATATTAGCGATCTGACTGTGCGAATTGCGAGTGGGATATGCGCGGGCGAGCCGGTCTCGCAGCCTGCCGGTTACTCTTGCAGTTTGCGAACCAGATCGAGTACGTGGCTGACCGCGGGCACCTCAAAGACGTGCCCATTGACGGAATCGGGCATCTCCACGATTTCGTGAGACCAGGTGGTCTCTGTGGGTACGTGCACGGCCCAGGCGCCTAGCTCGGCTACGGGAAGCACGTCCGAGCGCAAGGAGTTGCCCACCATCAGGAACTGTTCGGGAGGGATTTTATAGCGTTGCAGTATCTCTGCATACACGTCCGGGGTTTTGTGGCTGACGACCTCCACGTAGCGAAAGTGGTCGTGGAGCCCTGAGTTAGCCACCTTGTTCTGCTGGTGCAGCAGGTCGCCTTTGGTAATCAGCATCAGGGGATAGGTCTGCTTCAGCTCGGACAGCGTGTCATGGACGCCATCGAACACGCGCACATCAGTGGTCAGCATTTCCTTGCTCATGTCCAGCAGCGCCTGCACGTCTTCGCTGCGGAAGGCGCCGTCCGTGAGCTCAATGGCGGCCTCGATGAGGGAGAGCACGAAGCTCATCACCCCGTAGCCATAATACTGGATATTGGCTATTTCATAATAATCGGCGCGCTCGTCGACCGAGCCGTTGACGTTGTACCTGGACATGAGCTGCCGAAACCGCTCCCGAGCTTCATGATAGTGATTCTCGTTGTGCCACAGGGTATCGTCGGCGTCGAAGGCGATTAGTTCAAACATGGGGTGATCGGTTGATTGGAGATCGGAGATTGGAGATTGGGGACTGTCCAGACCTATTTCTTTTTGGAGTCGCGGCGTTACTTAATCTCCAATCTCTAGTCTCTACTCCCTAACCTCTAGTTTCCACTCCTCAAGTTCCACATGGCGGGCGCTGAAACTGTCTGCAGGTCGTTGCCATACTCCTGAAGGAAGTAGTCCTGCGGCGAGGAGTAGACGTGCACCCACAGATCCTCATTGGGTGCATCTTCAGACCAGTACCAGACCCACTCGGCATCGCGCGGCGTCATGTTTACACAGCCATGGCTGCGCGGCGCCCCGAAATCGTTGTGCCAGTAGGCGCCGTGTAACGCGATGTCGTCGTCGAAGAACATGGTGTGGGGGACGTCTTGTAGATAGTAGTAATCGTCGCCCGGATCGCCGCCCCACATAGGCCACTCGTGGTGGCGGGCGTAAACGGTGAACAAGCCCTCGTTTGTTTCCCACCCTTCAAGCCCGGTGGCGGTCAGGCCGGCGTAGACCATGCGGTCCCCTTCATAGGCCGCAAAAGTTTCCTCGAAAAGGTCTACGCCTACCCAGAATTCATCCTCGCCGACCTCTTCCGGTCGCGGGCTGATGTCCACGAGGGCCAGGTTCGTCTGCTTGAGCCATCGACCATCCCCGATGTCCATCCACAGCCAACCTTCAGCGCCCAACGCTACGTCGAAAATCTCCACGAACGTGTATCGCGGTATCCACTCCGTGTCCTCCGCCGGTGGTTCGTCGGGGGCGGGCGACGGCTGTGCTCTCTGCATCACCCAGCCAAAGGGGCGTTCCGGCTGCCGGTTCACTTCCAGGCCTGTCAGACGGCTGGGCTCATAGTGGTATATGGTCTCGGACGGCGCATACTCATTGTCGGCCACCTTGTACCATTGATTGCCTGCCTCATCTGTGACCATGCCCTCGACGGTGTAATAGAGGATGCCCACCGTGCCTTCCACGGCGATATCTGCATCGAGGCTGGGTTCCGTGTAGAGCGGAGCGTGGTCCTCCAGCCAGACGTAGTTGCGGTCAAACATCAGACTGCCTGAGCGGAATCCAGGGCCGGAGAAGGTAGGAGGTTCAGGCCGTGCATCGCAGACGTAGACGCCTGCCGCCGAGCGCCGGCAGTCGGCAGCGTCCGCCTGCCCGGTAAAGAAGGCCAGGGTCAGGAGCAGTAATGGGGCAATGATGAGCAGACGAAGTTTCTTCATAGTTTCTTTCTGATCGGCAGTGGTGGCGACGTTAACAGAGTTACCTGCGCGCCAACCCGGCCGTCACATTAACAATACAAAATCCCATGGCCACGAGTCAATCGGCCAACGTTGGCGCCGCAACTGTGGCGTTATCGTCGAAGTTCATCAAGATATGGTCCGGCGCTTTCTCCTGAACCTGGACCCACAGGTCGTTGGGCGCATTCTCCGACCAGAAGAAGACCCACTCGGCGTCCCGGGGTGGCATGTTCACGCAGCCGTGGCTTCTTTGTCGTCCAAACATATTGTGCCAGTAAGCGCCGTGCAAGGAAATGCCCCCGTCGAAGTACATAGAGTGGGGCACATGTTCAATATTGTAAAAATCGTCGCCAACCTCCCCGCCGGACATGGGCGCGGAGATGTGCCGGTCCCACACCTGAAACAGGCCGGGTCGTGTGGGCCAGCGGTCCAGGCCGCTGGATACCAGCGAGGCGTAAACGATGTCGTCCCCTTCGTAGGCGGCAAAGACCTGCTCCGTGAGATCGACGTCGACCCAGAACTCATCTTCTCCCACCTCATCCGGGCGTGGCGTCACGTCCACGATCGACAGGTAATTGTCCTTGACCCACTTGCCGCCGCCGATATCGTACCACAACCAGCCGTCAGGACCTTCGGCAGCGTCGTAAATCTGGACGAAATCGTACCGTTCGAGAAATGTGCGCTGCTCTTCCGGAGGCAAAGGCCCGCCTGGCGAGGGGCGTGGTATCCACGTGTCCAGCATCCAGCCGAAGGGGCGAGAAGGTCGGCCGTTGATTTCCATGCCGGTGAAAGGGGTTCCTTCTACGATGTGTACGTTGCTAGAAAGCGTCCAGCCGCCCATCATTTTGAACCAGCGGTTGCCCTCGGCGTCGGTAGCCGCGCCCTGGATCGTATTATAAAGAAAGCCAACGCCGGCATCGCCGATAAGCGGCGCCTCCAGGCTGGGTTCGGCGTGCAGAGGCGCGTGGTCCTCGATCCAGGAGTAGGTGAAGCGGGACAGGATGCTATCCTCGCGGGGGTCGGGAGTCACGAACTGCGCCGGCTGTGGGCGCGCGTCGCACACATAGCCCATGACGGGCGAAGCCAGATAACAGGCCGCGGCCTCACCGCGCGAGACGTTGAAGAACAGAGTCGCCAGCAACACGGCGGCGGATGCAAAGACAATGACAGTGCGTTTCATTGGGGCAGGCTACTCCTCCTCATCGTTTCTAGCAGTGTACGAGCCAGATATGGCCTGTACTTGTCGCGCCGCCGACGAAATGTCGGCGTTTTGGCAATGGACCGCGGCCCCTCCGATCAGAGCCTATCCGTGCGAACACAGTTATTATACGTCAAATCGCTACAGATTGAAGTAAGATAAGTTACCTGATTGTACCATAATGTAGGCTGCGATCCATTGGTTTGTGGCGCTCGAAGTGCATAATCCCTACAATCTTACTTGAGATGTAACCGATGACGCTCAAAAGACCCGTGATATCTATCGAGTGGTGAAACAGTTGCAGAAGTCGATTGGAGACGGCATGTTGCAGGACACAGACGCGGATGACGATTGGCGCGACGCCGTGCGCGAGACGATGTATGAGGCAACCCTCCACGAAGCGCACCAGCGTTTCGATAGCCGGGAGCCGATTTACAATTATCGCTGGGAGCATGTGCGGGTAGTCTATGCGCTGGCTATGGAGTTGGCGCGCATCACTGGAGCAGATGAAGAGGTCGTGGAAGCCGCGGCCTGGCTGCACGATGTGCGCAAGGTCGCCGGTGTGGACCACCCGCAAGAGGGCGCCGATTTTGCTCGCCGCTTCCTGGCGCGGACCGACTTCCCTCGCCATAAGATTGAGGCCGTGGCCCAGGCCATTGCAGCGCACAGGGGCTTGTGGCGCGAGGACCCACTAGAGAGCCTGGAAGCTCAGGTGTTGTGGGATGCGGACAAGCTTTCCAAGCTTGGCCTGACTGCCGCCATCCACTGGACGGGAATGAGCTTCGCCAACGGCAACCCGCTGACGACTGAGGATTTGATCGCCATTGCGCGCGATAGCGATTGGCAGGAAAAGACCGTGGACAGCATGCACATCCCGGCAGCGCGCCGTGCAGCCATAAAACGGTTAAATGCTTACAACAAGCTCTGGGATTCTCTGGAGGCGGAGCTGGAAGGGCGGGATTTGCAGTGAAGTGAATGGAGATTGGAGATTGGAGATTGGTGATTGAATCAGGTCCGATCACTGATGCCGATCTCCAGTCTCTGATCCCCAATCTCTGATCCCCAATCAACCCCCTTTGTAGAAAAAGTCGGTTACCACCGGG
>JBMCFH010000067.1:0-16382 GCA_048620455.1 Chloroflexota bacterium
TACCTCGGCGAGGTAATCGACGTGACTCTGGGTATAGGTGCGCCTGGGGAACGCCAGCCGTACCAGCTCCATCGGCGCGGGCTTTTCGGAGCCGTCGGGTTGGCGGCCGAACATGACGGAGCCAATCTCAACGGAGCGGATGCCGCCCGCCAGATAAAGGGCGTTGGCTAAGGCCCAGCCCGGATACTGGTCTGCCGGAAGGTGAGAAAGCAGGGCGCGCGCGTCTAGATAGACGGCGTGTCCGCCGGGCGGCTGCACGATGGGAATCTCTTCGCGGGTGAGAATGTCGCCCAGGTACTCGACGGAGCGGATGCGGTAGCGCAGGTAATCCTCATCCAACGCCTCGTGCAGGCCAACGGCAATCGCTTCCAGATCGTAGCCTGCGAGGCCTCCGTAGGTGGGAAAGCCTTCTGTAAGAATAAGCAGGTTCTTGCACTTCTGGGCCAGTTCATCGTCGTTTAGCGCCAGAAAACCACCAATATTGGCCAGCCCATCTTTCTTAGCGCTCATGGTGCAGCCGTCGACGTAGCTGAACATTTCTTGCGCGATCTGCAGTGGGCTCTTATCTGCATATCCCTCTTCACGCTGCCGGATGAACCACGCGTTTTCGGCGAAGCGACAGGCGTCCAGGAAGAGCGGCACGCCGTAGCGGTGGCAGAGCTCGCTCGCAGCGCGGATGTTGGTCATACTCACCGGCTGACCCCCGCCAGAGTTGTTGGTGACTGTTATCATCACAAGGGGGATGTTGTGGGAGGGGTCCTTTAGAACCGTTTCCAGGGCCTCCAGATCGATGTTGCCCTTGAAGGGCTTGACCAGCTGCGGGCGGTGGGCGTCAGGATCGGGTATATCCAGCGCTTCGCCTTGCCGATATTCCACGTTGGCCCGCGTGGTGTCGAAGTGGGTATTATTGGGCACCACGTCGCCCGGCTCCAGCAAAGCGCCAAATAATATGCGCTCGGCGGCGCGACCCTGGTGCGTGGGAATGACGTGGGTGAGGTTGGTGATTTCGCGTACAGCTTCTTCAAAACGGTAGAAGGAGGAGGCTCCTGCGTAGGATTCATCGCCGCGCATCATGCCTCCCCACTGTTGCGAAGACATGGCCCCGGTTCCGGAGTCGGTCAGTAAATCAATCAAAACATCCTCAGCTTTCAGCAGAAAGAGGTTGTGGTCAGCGTTATCCAGAGCCGCTCGTCGCTCCGCTTCTGTCGTGCGGCGGATCGGTTCCACGACTTTAATGCGAAAAGGCTCGATAATGGTATTGAATTTCATCGGCGCCGTCTCCTTGCGGTGTATTGATTGCCGTCTGCGTTCAAGTATACGTCATAACAGGCACAATCGATAGCTTGGGAGAATGGCCTCCGGCCGATCGCGCGCCGTTTTATCTTTACCGGGAGCCGGGTATAATCAGCCACTATGAACAACCGAGATGTGGCAGAAACATTTGAGCGGGTCGCCGATATGCTGGCGATTCGGGGTGATAATATTCATCGAATTCTGGCCTATCGCAAAGCAGCGGACAGTGTGCGCGGCCTGGGCCGCGATATCAATGCGGTCCACGCGGAAGGCGCGCTCACCGATATCCCTGGTATTGGCGCCACCCTCGCCGAGAAGATTGAGGAGATGTTGACCACCGGTAAGCTCGAATTCTATGATCGACTGGCCGAAGAAATCCCGCCGGAACTGGTCGGTCTGTTGCGCGTAGAAGGGCTGGGTCCCAAACGGGTTATGGCCGTTTATGAGGCGTTGGGGATCACTACGTTAGAGGGGCTCAAGGAAGCGGCTGAGTCGGGCGCCCTGCGCAAGCTGCCAGGGATGGGGCGCAAGACGGAGGAGAACGTCCTGGCGGGTATCGATGCCCTTGAGCGGCATGGCTCCGATCGCGCGCTTCTTGGCGTGGCCTGGCCTGAGGCTCAGGCGCTGCTTGCCGAATTAAGCGATCTGGAGGGCGTGACGCGGTCGGCCGTGGGTGGGTCCCTGCGCCGCATGCGAGAGACGATAGGCGACGTAGACTTGCTGGTGGCGGCGGAATCGTCCGAGCACGTCATGGAGCACTTCGTGAGCCTGCCGCAGGTAGAAACGGTCGTAGCCAAAGGGCCATCGAAAAGCACGGTGCAGCTGTTTAACGGATTGCAGGTTGATTTGCGCGTGTTACCGGAGGCGCGCTGGGGAACGCTCCTCTCTTACTTCACCGGCAGTAAGGATCACAACGTGCGCCTGAGGGAGTTGGCCCTCAAGAGAGGGCTTAGCCTCAACGAGCACGCCTTCCGTCCCATGGTCGACGGCGAGCCCACCAGCGAAGGCGAAGTGCTGTGTGATACGGAAGAAGCGGTTTACGAGGTGTTGGACTTGCCCTTTATTCCGCCAACGCTGCGCGAAGATAAGGGAGAGATCGAGGCTGCCATGAAGGGCGAGCTTCCTGAACTGTTGCAGCAGGAACAGATCGTAGCCGACCTGCACATGCACACGACCTGGTCTGACGGACGCCTGAGTATTCTGGAGATGGCAAAGGCCGCCCGTTCGCGGGGACTGCAGTATATCGCGATCACCGATCACTCTGTGAGCCTGGGGATTGCCAACGGGCTGTCGGTAGAGCGTCTGCGCCAGCAGGCCGAAGAGATCGCCGGCGCGAATGAAGCGTTGGGGCCCGAGTTCCGTATATTGCACGGTACCGAAATGGAGATTCGGGCCGACGGCACTCTCGACTATCCGGACGAGGTCCTGGCTGAACTCGACTTTGTCATTGCCAGCCTGCACGTCAGCCTTAACCAGCCTCGCGAACAAGTCACGGAGCGCGCTCTGCGGGCCATTGAAAATCCGCACGTGGACATGCTGGCGCACCCGACCGGTCGCCTGCTGCCTGACCGGCCCGGCGCCGATCTGGATATGGAGCAAATCTTTTCGGCAGCGGCGCGGACGGGAACGATTCTAGAGGTTAACGCCAATCCGCGACGGCTCGATTTGCGCGATGTTCACGTGAGGAGGGCGTTGGAACTGGGGGTGACCCTCGCTGTGAACACTGACGCTCACAGGGACGGCGAATTTGAGCTGTTGCGTTATGGTATAGCCACGGCTCAGCGCGGTTGGGCCCAGGCCGATAACGTGGTAAATACCTGGCCCCTGTCTCGCTTGCTGGACTTTGTGCAAAGGTCCAAATAGGGTACACGACGGCACCGATTGCCGGGACGCAGGATGGTTTTGGTCCATGAATACAACCATATTAAAGAAAACCTTTGAGCGGTTAGAACCATCGACCCTGGACACGCTGCGAGCGGTGGCCCGGCGGCGCACGTATCCTGCAGAAACCACTTTGTGCCGGCAGGGAGAAATTGAAGATACATTTTACATTATGGTGGAAGGCCAGGTAGCGATTATCCAGGCGCAAGAGGACGGGCGGGAGGAGTTGCTGGGCATTCGGCGCGTCGGTGACTATTTCGGCGAGTTGAGTCTGTTGGACGAGACGCCGCGCATGGCCAACTGCGTGACGCTTACCGAGACGACGGTGCTAGAAATTACCCAACAGATATTCGGGGAGCTACTGAAGCAGAGCCCGGCCGTCGCCTATGCTATCGTGCGCCACGTTGTAAAGATGTTGCACGACAACGACCAGAGGGCCATAGAGGAACTGGCGGCGAAAAATCGAGAATTGACGCGCGCCAACGAGGAGTTGCGTTCGGCCCAGGCCAGTTTACTGGAGAAGGAGCGCATGGAGCGCGATCTGGAGATTGCAGCCGGTGTGCAGCGCAGTCTCTTGCCGCGTACGTTGCCACAGTTTGCCGATTACCGATTCTCCTGTTATCTGCGACCGGCGCGGCAGGTAGGCGGTGATTTCTACGATGTGATTGCGTTAGACGACGAGCATGTGGCTCTCTTACTGGCGGACGTGGTGGACAAAAGTGTGCAGGCGGCGTTGATCATGGCTGTTACCCGCACGTTATTCCGCACCGAAAGCCGTCGTTCCTTGTCGCCTGCGACGGTGGCGCACTGCGTACACCGCAGCATGCTGGATATTTCGGAAGATGCGAATAACATGTTTGTCACCGCTTTCTATGGTGTCTTGCAGAGAAAGTCCGCTTGCCTGACTTTCGTTTTGGCGGGGCACGAACGTCCGCTCCTCTTCAGAGGCGAGACCCACACCGTAGAACCACTATCCGGACACGGCCGCTTTCTAGGTATGCTTGATCCGTTGGAGATAGATGAATATAGTGTCACTCTGGCAGCCGGCGACCGGCTTCTCATCTTCAGCGACGGCGTGCCGGATGCCGCTAACGCTAACCACGAGCGGTATGGCTACGAGCGGTTGCAGGCTATCTTACAAACCGCCGGCGACGTGCCCGCCGAGCGCCTGTTGGAGCACATCGCGGCTGATATTCGCGACTTCTCCGAGGGCGCGCCGCTTCTTGACGACCTGACAATGTTATTGGCCGAAGTTGCTCCTGAAGCAGCAGCGACCTGACGCGACCTGTTTACATGGCCAGATACCAGACGCCCCCAGATCCCAGAGACTCAGACCTAAAACCGCGCCGTGAGCGTCGCCAGCGCCAGGATGGCGGCGAGAGGTTTCCCTGGGTCTGGCTCGGCCTGGGCATTGTCGTGACAGTGATCAGCATAGGATTGGCGCTCACGTTGATTACAATGATGCTAGACCGCGAACCGTTGGCCACGACGCTGGCTACCCCTACGGTCATTCGCCTGACGGCGCCCCCCAGCCCCATGCCGTCGCCGACATCGTCTCAGCCGACTCCGACGTCGATACCGACATTGACGCCTGTGCCCACCAGGGACCTGGCTTCTCCGCCGGATGAGATCGCGGTCGGGTATTATGGAGCAGTTACGGGCACGGGCGAGGCAGGCCTGACCATTCGCGGCGGTCCCAGCACAGATAACGTACGCGTAATGCGCGTCGCGGAGGGCTCGCTCCTGCTCATTATCGGCGGCCCAGAAGAGGGCGCTGATTATGTCTGGTGGCAGGTTCGGACGCTGGACGGTACTGAGGGATGGGCCGCAGGAGACTTCCTGGAGCCGGCCCCCGCTCCTTCCAATACGCCTGAACCATAGGAACCAGGAAGTTGACTTTGGCGACGGCGAAGCGGAGCGATTGAAGCGCCAGCCAGAGGAGTCGCGCTTCGACAATGTGTGAATATAGACAGAGATACCAGAGGACCGAATGACCCCTGAGGACAGAATCCAACAGCTGCGAGACGAGATCAGCTACCATCGTTACCGCTATTATGTGTTGAACGCTCCCGTCATCAGCGACGCTGAATTTGACGCTCTGTATAAGGAGCTAGAGAAGTTAGAGGCTGAGCACCCCGAGCTGATCACGCCGGACTCACCCACACAACGCGTGGGAGCAGAGCCGCTGGACGCGTTTGAGAAAGTGCAACATCCGGCGCCGATCCTCAGCCTGGCCAGTGGTCACAGCATTGAGGACCTTCACGCCTGGCGCGCACGCATCGGCCGGCTGTTGCCTGAGGACGTCGACGACGTCGATTACGTGGTTGAGCCCAAGATTGACGGATTGACGGTGGTTCTGACCTACGAAAATGGGGTGTTCGTCCAGGGGGCAACGCGGGGCAACGGCCTGGTAGGCGAAAACGTAACGCGCAATTTGCGCACGGTTTATGCGTTGCCGCAACGTATTCCCGTGAGTCCAGAAATCGATGTGGAAGCGCCGCCGCGTCTTGTGGTACGCGGCGAGGTCTTTTTTCCGCTGGATCGATTCGAGCAATTTAACGCCGAACAGGCAGCGAACGGCGAACGTACGTATATGAACCCGCGCAATGCGGCTGCCGGTTCGCTGCGCCAGCTGGATGCCCGTATTACAGCCGCGCGGCCTCTGACGCTCTACTGCTACGATCTCATCAGCTGGGACGGTGAGGCGCCGCAGATGCAATGGGAACGTCTGGACTACCTGAAGTCCCTGGGTTTTCCGGTGTCGTCGGACATCGTCTGCTGCGAGACGGTAGAGGAGATCGCTGATCTTTACGGCGAATGGCAGGAAAGGCGCAACCAGATCAATTACGAGGTGGATGGCCTCGTGATCAAGCTGAACGATCAGGTATTGGCCGACAGCCTCGGTTACGTGGGGAACGAACCGCGCGGCGCGTTAGCGTTGAAGTTCCCCGCGCAGGAAAAGACGACGCGCCTGCTGGATCTGGTGGTCAACGTGGGCCGCACCGGGGTGCTGGCGCCCAACGCCACGCTGGAGCCGGTGGAAATCGGCGGCGTCGTTGTGCGCAATGCGACGCTTCACAACTTTGAAGAAATCGCGCGCAAAGACATTCGTATCGGCGACACGGTTATCGTCAAGCGCGCGGGTGATGTCATTCCCTACGTGGTTGGCCCCGTGACCGAGCTGCGGGATGGGAGCGAGCAAATCATCGAGATTCCTACTCGCTGTCCGTTCTGTGAAGAGCCGGTGGAAAAGGTGCCGGGTGAGGTGGCCATTTACTGTGACAATCCGTCCTGCCCAGAGCAGTTGGTGCGCCGCGTTGAATACTTCGTCAGCCGCGGCGCCATGGACATCAGCAGTTTCGGCTCGCAGACCGGCACACTCCTCATCAACGAGGGCTTAATCGAAGACGTGGCTGACATCTACTATCTGGAAAAGGATAAACTGTTGCAGTTGGACGGCTTCCAGGAAAAGAAGGTGGACAACCTTCTGGCGGGTATAAAAGCGAGCAAGGAGCAAAACGCAGTGCGTGTATTGACGGCTCTGGGCATTCGCTTCGTAGGGAGCGTGGTGGCGCGAACGCTGCTCGATGCGTTGGGTAGTATTGATGCGATCGGCAGAGCGAGTCGTGAGCAGTTAGAAGCGATTGAGGGCATCGGCCCGCGCACCGCGGCCTCCGTTGCCACCTGGTTTGAGGACGAACGCCATCAGGCGTTGCTGGAGAAATTGCGCGCCGCCGGCCTCAATTTCGCCGTCGAGCGCGAAGAGCAGGCGCCGCAGACGCTGGATGGGCTGACATTTGTAATTACGGGCACGCTACCGACGATGACACGCGACGAGGCACGAGCTTTTGTGGAGGAGCGTGGCGGTCGCGTAACCGGCTCTGTGAGCGGCAACACCGATTACCTGGTTGCCGGCGAGAATGCCGGCAGTAAACTGGATAAGGCTCAGGAATTGGAAACGCCGATCGTCGACGAAGCGGGGCTGCGGGAGCTTGCTCGCGCTCGACGCGCGTCATGATCCGCTGGAGCCAGCCATAGCGCCGCGGCGCGGCACTTGTTGTTTTATCATCGGGAGGTTGCAGGCAGAATGCCGGAGTTTTTCAACGTATTACCACCGGACGAGGCACGCGAGCTACTCTTTTCGCATCTAGCGGCTGAAATCGACCGTGAATCGATCGCAGTCAACGACGCTCTTGGTCGCGTGACGGCCCGGCGCGTGACGTCTCCGCACGCGTTGCCCACGTTTCGTCGTAGCACGATGGACGGCTATGCAGTGCGGGCGGCGGACACGTACGGTGCGACTGAGAGCCTGCCGGCGTTTCTGTCAGTGGTTGGCGAAGTACCCATGGGTCGTACAGCCTCTATCGAGCTGGAAAAGGGAAAGGCAGCGTTGGTGCACACAGGCGGCATGATCCCAGAGTCAGCCGATGCGGTGGTACAGGTCGAGCTGACGCAACAGGTGGGTGATGCGAGTAAGTTCCCGTATGAAATCGAGGTCTTTAAGGCCATGGGGGTCGGTCAGAACGTACTGCAGGTTGGGGAAGACGTAGAGGCGGGCGCGGACATCTTGCCCGCCGGTCATCTCTTGCGCCCGCAAGATCTGGGCGGGTTGCTGGCGCTGGGCATCACCCAAATTGATGTCGGTCGTCGCCCGCAGGTGGCTATTTTATCAACCGGGGATGAGGTGGTTGCGCCGGATGCGGAAATAGGGCCCGGACAGATACGGGACATTAATAGTTATACGATCGGAGGGCAGACAAGGCAGGCGGGTGGCATTCCTCTGTTCAGGGGCATTGTACCGGACGACCTGGACGCGCTGCGCGCCGAGGCAGCGAACGCTCTGCAGGGGAGCGATATGCTCGTCGTCTCCGCCGGATCTTCGGTCAGCGCGCGGGACATGACGGTGGACGTTATTGACGAGCTGGGCAAGCCGGGCGTGCTGTTGCACGGCGTTGCCACACGACCGGGCAAACCAACGATTGTGGGCGTCGTCGATGGCAAGCCGGTCATTGGGCTGCCCGGTAATCCGGTTTCGGCCATGATCCAGTTCGACATGTTCGGGACGCCGGCTATCTACCGCCTGCAAGGCTTATTGCAGCGACCGCGTCGCAGCACGCTCTGGGCCCGCCTGGGCCAGAATCTGGCGAGTGAAACCGGTCGTGAGGATTACGTCCCCGCCCGGCTGGAGGAGGGGGAGCAGAGCGTAGTTGCCGTGCCGGTGTTCGGCAAGAGCAATCTGATCTATACGCTGGTAAACGCCGACGGCCTGATCAAGATTCCCTTGAACAAGGGGGGGATTCGCGCCGGCGAATGGGTTGAAGTGCGTCTGTTCTAAGACCCACTCTTTTCACTCTTTGTGAGATCCCTTGTTTTCAGCCGGCGCGCCTGTGAGTCATTTTCTCCTGCGATGGCGTTTCCATCGACTGCGTCACTGCGCAATGACATACCCAGATAGACGAACCCGCCGAGTATGCCGGGCAGGCGTTCCAGAAGAAAAACCAGCGCGGAGAGAGCGAATCCGGTACCGGAGGGCAGCGAGGTCCCTGTTGCTGCCAGGGATCCGTTGAACAGGACAGTCGCCACTGCCTCCCGCGGACCAAAACCGCCGACAGCCGGCACCAGGAGGGTGATGCTCAGGATAGGAATGACCAGCAGGAGGAAGGTAAGCGGGAGATTGTATCCGAGTGCTCTGGCAGACGTCCACCACCACGCGACGAGAATCAGGTTGAACATCAGAGAAATGAGCAGCGCCCGGGAAACGGCGGACCAGCCAACGGCGTTGACGGCGCGCAGGACGCGGGAAACAGGACTGGATCCGGTAGGCGAGAGTGGAGCCGGCAGCCAGCGGTCGAAGCGCACGATCAGCGAGCCTTCGAGGAGCACAGCGCCGGTGACGAGGCCCGCGACCGATACGCCGACGACCAGCCAGAGCAGACTGTCGGGGAAATTGGCCGGTCTGAAGGGTAATGCCAGCAGAGCCATGATGAATAGCATTAGCAGGCCCGTCAGACGGTCAAGGATTACTGTGCCGGCCGCCACCCCGCCGGGCACGTCGCGGGCGACTTCCACAATGCGCATGACGTCGCCGCCAAAGCTCGTCGGCAGAAAGGAATTGAAGAAGGTGCCTACGTAGTAAAGCGCCGTCAGGCGAGACAATTTAATATTGACGTCTAGTCCGCGCAATAGGACGAGCCAGCGGTAGGCGCGCACGACCAGTCCCACGTTGATGAGCACGAAGGTGAGCAAAAGCCAGCCAGGGCTCGTCTGCCGGAGAGTCTCTGTTAACGTCTGTAGGTCGATCTGAGTCAGCACAAAGGCCAGACCGGCAACCGTAATCAGGAGTTTAAGAATGGTGGAAAGATGTCTGCGCATAAGATGTGGCGACCAATTTGCCGCCTGCGACGTTCATCGTCAGCTCCAGTTCAAAGCAACACGCCGTGAACGTGTCGTCAGAAGTTGACGAACGAAATTAAGAACACAGCAGTATAACCAGTGCGTGATTGCCGGGCAAACGACCGCACCGTATACTTCGACGTTGGTTTCAGGCCTCATGAATGGCTTCTTACCCCGGCTCAATTAGTGCGTAAATTGTAACCGACCGTCATAATGCTTTCATCTAAGAATCGCCTGGCAATCGCGTCCCGCTTTGCCGCTCTGGTCATCCTTTTCACTGCGTTCATGATGCGCTTTCACCGCCTGGCGACGGTTCCCTTCGGCTGGCACCCTGACGAAGCGACGAAGGCCTTACTGGCTCGCGATGTCCTGGACGGACATTTTCTGCCGGTATTCTTTTCGGCGTTTACAGGGCGTGAGGCGTTATACGTCTATCTAGAGGCGGGCGCGTTTACCCTATTTGGCGAGAGTATTTTCTCTGCTCGCGTGCTGTCTGCCTTCGTGGGGATGCTCACGATTGCTCTCACGATAACCCTCGGTCGCGAGCTTTTCTCCCGGCGTGTGGGGTTGGCAGCCGGTGTATTTCTGGCATTTTCGCTATGGCACCTCATAGCCAGCCGCAATGGCTATCGTGCGGTACTCCAGCCGCTTGTGCAATTGCCGGTTTTGATATTGTTCTTGCGTGGTTTGCGCGCGCCGCGAGCGCGCGCCATGCCCCATTTTGCGCTTGCCGGTGTCTGGTTGGGCCTGACGCAATACACATATACTGCTGCGAGGTTTTTCCCTGTCGCCTGCCTGGTCATCGTTGGCTTTGCGGCTCTGACCTTGCCACGACGGGTGCGAGTGCGCGCCAGCGGGCTGCTGTTGGGTGGAGTTCTGGCGGCGCTGGTTTTTCTGCCGCTTGGCCTGCACTTCGTGAATCATCCTCTGGATTTCTACGGGCGCGCGGCGCAGATATCGATATTCTCGCCTGAATGGTCTGGCGGGAATCCCTGGCTGCGACTATGGCAGAGCGTGAAAGAGACGGCGCGCATGTTCACCGTCTGGGGCGATATCAACTATCGCTTCAACGTCTCCGGACAGCCCGTATTTGGTGTGCTGGATGGCGCGCTCTTTTACCTGGGCCTGTTTCTCTCGCTGTGGGCACTGCTACGAATGGATGGGCATAAGCGCCTGGCGCACGGCATTCTGTTTTTGTGGATGCTGATCATGTTGTTGCCCATGCTTTTGTCGGCGGAATCGCTGCCATATTATCAGCGTGCGATTGGCGTCTTGCCTGCTGTCTACGTCTTCCCCGCGCTGGCGGTCACTGCTCTCGCGGATCAGATGCGCCGCTTGAGCCGGCGGGCAGGAGCGCGGTGGTTGCCGATCGCAGGCGGCGCCCTCATCGTTCTGTTCTTCATCGGGCTCGGGTGGCGCGCCTATGATGATTATTTCGACGATTGGCACGAGGCGCCGCGAAACGACGATGATCGGCGTGTGGCGATGGTTTATGTGGCTGACTACCTTAGAGGCCAGCCTATGCCAGAGAACGTCTATCTCTCCACCCAATACCCCCAGCACCCCACGCTGGCGCTGTTAGCGCCAGACTCTTACGATATGATCCAGTGGTTCGACGCCACCCAGAGCCTACCTCTGCCGCCGCCTGGCACCGAGGCGACGTATCTGATGCTGCTGGAAAACAGGCCGCAGCCGTTGCTTCTAGATGCGGTATCCGGGATGGAGAGAATTGATACCGGCTATGATCGCTTTAACAGGCCGGTGTTTGACCGCTATCGTTGGCGCGGGGCGCAGTGGCCCACGCCTGAAGAGCACGAGGCGAGCTGGTCCTGGGCTGTACGCTTTGACGAAAGCACCGGCGCCAACCGTCAACCGGTTTCGTTGCCGGCGCCATTTGCCGACGTGGTGGCTCTCGCAGGCTACGACGTCAGCCAGGAGCGACTGCGTCCCGGGGAGACTCTGGAACTGGTGGCTTACTGGCAGACGATACGCCGACCGGAGCGCGCCTACACCTTCTTTGCGCATATTTTGAACGCGGATGGAGAGGTTGTTTCCGGCTACGATGCCAATCTATATCCTACGGCGTTCTGGCGCGAAGGCGGGGGCGAGCTGTTGCTGAGTTACTTCCCGCTGTCGTTGCCGGCCGACGCGCCGGAGGGTACGTACCAACTGGAGGTCGGCGTCTACCATCAACCTTCTGGAGAGCGGCTGATGCTGCGTGACAATGGTCAGGATGTAGCCGACCGGCTCTTGCTGCGACCCATGGAGGTACAGCGGTAGCGTCTTTCCTGGCCCGTTTTGGCACTGATGTACCGGTTGACCAGGGGTGAGGCTGGGGCTATAGTCATTCATGATGAATGTGGAAGGGCCATGGCATATGTACTGGAATAAACGATTCTTCATTTTCCTCCTGTTTTTTGTGGGGATAAGCGCCTGTTCACGGACGCCAGAAACCCCGCTGCCTACAGCGGTGGCGCCGGCGAATGGTCCGCACCTGGAGAATTGGCCGGAAACTCCAGGTGATGAGGATCCATCTACCGGGCCGCCGCCGGCAACGTGGACACCAGGTCCCACGCCGGAAGGCGCTGCCGAAGAGGCGTGGTTACCGCTGGTAGCCAACCAGCCTACGCCGCGCCCCACGGTGCCCAGCCGCACCCCGCGCCCCCCGACGGCAACACCCACACCAGAGGCGACGGCTACTCCAACGCGCTACGTCAGCCAGATCCCCTATGAGCTGCCGCCGACGGATGAGCTTGGACCCAGCAAAGTGGGGCTGCACGTCATACAGAACAACGATCCCGCAATCATGGAGTTTGTGCGTGAGGCAAAACCGGCGGTGATGAAGTCGGTTGGCGATTACGGTTTTTTGGCGGAAGTGAAGCAGGTTTCGCCGCGGACTATAACCATCGGTCGCTTTCCCGCCGACCACCAGGACATCGACGGAAACCCGGAAGAGGCGGCGCGACAGTTTGTGGCGAAGCAGTTGCCTTATTACGAGGCGAATCCGTATGTGGACTACTGGGAAGGGTGGAATGAGCCTGATCCTAACCTGGATGGCATGGCCTGGTATGCGCGCTTTGAACAGGAGCGCGTGCGCGAAATGGCGCGTTACGGTTACCGCGCGGCAATCGGCGGATTTGCGGCAGGCGTGCCGGAGATGGACGAATTTGCCCTGTTTCTACCGGCGGTGGAAACCGCTCTGGAACACAATGGCATTCTCAGTTTACACGAGTATGGGGCGCCGACCCTGGATTATCTTTACGGGGATCCGCTACCCGGCTACCCGGCCTATCCCGACCGCGGTTCGTTGACATTCCGTTATCGCTGGTTCTATCGCGAATACCTGGAACCGGCCGGCCTGGTTATTCCGCTCGTGATCACCGAAATGGGCATTGACGGTATTATTGGCGGGCGTCCGGGACCCAATGGGCTTGGGTGGCGCGATTTTCAGTCATATTGGGTTGAACAGGGCGGTTGGGGGAACAGCGGCGTGGAGGCCTACATCAATCAGCTGGCATGGTACGATGCGGGTGTGAGGCAAGATGGGTATGTCATCGGGTTCACCATTTTCACGGCCGGCGGCGGAGACCGCTGGCGCTCCTACGAGGTGAATGGAATTTTGCCGCAGTTAACCGGCTATGCCCGGAGCCAGTGGTAACCGGCCGCGGCTCACTCATAGAGGGCCGGATCGGTAGACGCCTTATCCGGAGTTTGTGGGGCCGTGAAGTAGGCGGAAAGATTGAAGGCAAGGAGAGGATCAATCAGACCGCGTACCTCTTCAGAGACATCGCCGAAACAGCAACCGGTGCCCAGATTCCAGATCGCAGCGCCTTTCACCTGAGGGAACGGCGCGTACAGCGACGCTGCCCAGCGGATATCCTGCATCGCCTTGTCGATGTCAGGGATATTGTCGTACTCCCAACCCCACTCCGTGATAAGCACCGTCGGTCGCGGGATTCCGTGCCGGTCGGTTATTTCAAAGAGCTGAAGGAAGCGGCCCAGGCGATAGGGGTAGAGCGCCTTAATATCTTCAGCAGCCAGACTACCTTCGTGTACGGCGATGGCCAGCCGGTCAGGATTTTCACCGGCAAGCCTGAGGAACTCTAACATTGCCGGCAGCTCCCAATGCTCGGGCTCTGGCTCGCCGGGCGCCCAACCGAACGCGGCCCACTTAAAGCCATCGGCCATTGCCAGCCGCGCCGTTTCCAGAGCGAACTCCGCCAGCCATTCTGAGCGATTCTTATCGACCTCATTCACCGTTTCTACCCAGACCACGCTGGGATCCAGTTCTGGCGGGAACTTATCGCGGTGGAACGTCCAGTGTTCCAACGCTGCCTGTTCGGGCGGCAGATCGTAGTCGGGCACGCCACCGGTGGCGCGGAAGACGAGCGTGTGGGGCACGCCGCTGGCCTCGCGCAGCTGCTGCGCCTTGTAAAGGGGCTCGGCGTTGTCTACGGTCTTGAGGTAGAAGGGGACGCCGGCTGCATCCTGCCGTTGCATCCACTCGTCGAGCATACCCTGCTCTTCCATGAACGTGACGTGGAAACCGATCTTGGAGTAGGCCAGAGCCTGATTCTGTTGAGCCAGCTCTTCTTCGAGCGCGGCGAAGTCCAGCGTAGGCACAGGCTCGTTCGCGACCACCACTGTTGGGGTGGGAGAGGGAGGTTGTGGCGCCGGTGTGCTGGTTGCGAGCGGTCCGGGATAGCCACCACCGTTGCCCACGATGGGCAGGTACGAGGCCATGGTTGCCTCGGCGGTGGGACGCGTGCTGCGGAGCTGAGACGTCGGCGATGGGGTAGCGCGCGGTGCGGCAGGGTAGGCTGTGGCCGGCCGTTCCGGCTCTTCCGTTGGCGGCGCGGGGTAAGCGACTGTGGCGGTCGCGTCGTCCTGGGGAGAAACGTATTCACTTGCTTCGACCGTGGCAGCCGGGACGACGTCCTCACCGGTGCAGCCTGTAGCCAGCGACAGTACCAGGAGAATGCCGAGGAGCAGGATCTGAGTAGCGGAAGAGTGCATTGGGTATGGGTGGCTTCTTTTCATTCGCCTTCTATTGCGTAGTCTGAACATTTGCCCCGGGCCATCTATAGCACCAGTCTGACGTCGCTACCTGGATGACCTGTCTGATCTTACTGAGGGCGTTCTGGCCCGTCAAAAGCGACGGTCCGGTTTCTCATGCAAGGCTTCTTTATGGAGACGGAAACGCTGGCCGAATAAGAAATGCCGGACGATGGCAATCGACCATCGTCCGGCACGCTAGCTGTTGCCGCGAATTGGCAGGTTTACTTATTCTTCTGTTTTCGGAAGGGCAGGCGCCAGGTCGAAACTGCCATAATCATAGAATGGCCGTGGCGTACCCTGCCAGGCGGGGCCGCTGCCATCGAGGTAATCGATGAGCACATTGTCAAAGGCGGCCTCCATCTGGTTGAATTCATAGGTTGCGGCAAACACCCCGAACAAGATCTGGTGGTTTGTTCGTGGCCTGGGCTCCGATATTTCCCGGAGGAAATGATCGTTAACGAATACCCTGATGCTGTCTTCTGTGCGCTCGATGCGCCACGAGTTCCAGGCAGTTCCGTCCGAACCATAGTTGTAAACGTCATCAGATAGCAATTGCCACTCGGTCAGCTCAATCTGGTCGCCAGGGATATCTTTCAAGAGCTGCCAGCGATGTCCTTCTTCGCCTTCCCACAGTACCCAGACCATGTAGTAATCGCCCAGATCAGGATTGTCTGGATCCGGATCATCTTTGCCATCGAAAATGAGCCCGTAGGAGTGCTGCCAGCCACCACTCCAGCGGAAGCGAGCGTCAGCCTCCATGGAGTAATCACCGTCAGGCAGTGGCACGAGCGGACTCACCTTGACATCGGTAAAGTCATCACAGATGTTGACTTTATACTCGTCATTTTCGTAATACCACTCGAAACAATCTTGAGGATCGTGAGTGTGATCCACGATCGGCCATCCGCTTTCGGGATCGCTGAAATCATCGTAGTAGTAATAGGGTGGCGGTGTGGGGGTCGGTGTGTTCGTGGGTGTGGGGGTCGGCGTCTTGGTATGATCGAGTCTCAGAATCGGCAGGTATGTGTCCGTGTCGGTAAGTGACTCCAGGGCGATATTGTCCAGGAAAACGCCGAGATCGGTATTCGCCGCGTTGCTGCTAAAGAAGAAGGAAATCCACACCTCTTCTTCTCCGGCATAGTCATTCAAGTCGATGACTTCCGTCTGCCAGCCGTCACTGTCACCGCTAGTGGTGCGCTGCACTGTATAAGTGCTGCCATCCGTCGATGCCAGTACCTGCATTGCATCCAGCGATTCCGCCGTTTGCGCCCAGTAATCGAAGCTGAGGCGGACGCGGGTGGTGCCGCTGAGGTCAACCGGGCCTCGAATCATGTACGAGAGTGCATTGTTAGGATAGTTATCTTGCAACGGCACGAGGAGCTCGCCGTCTTCCCCGCCGCCGGTGGCCCAGACGCTGGTGATCCCCTGGGTCGCCGTTACATCCGTCGTGGCCCAGTAGTACTCACCATTATCGGTTCCATTGCCATCGCTGACCGTCCATTCGCTGCCGATACCGTCTTCGAAAGACTCCGTGAATACCGGATCCCAGGACGGCCCTCCATCCTGAGCGCTCGAATCAGCGCTGGCGGTCGTGCCCGTCAGGAAGCCGATCAGGGCAAAGATCAGCAGGAATGACCCCAATAGAAGACCACCTATCAGGGCTGCCTTATTTACTTCTTGTCTGTGTGTCTCCATAGTTTCCCTCACTATTTGGCGCCAGACACGCCAGGGCGTTTCTGGCATTCAGGTGTACCGTT
>JBMCFH010000068.1:0-15588 GCA_048620455.1 Chloroflexota bacterium
CCGCAACAGGCGGCGAACACGGACATGGTGACGCGCACGCTGAAGCGCCGCCACCGCTGGCCCGGCGCGCAGGCGGCCTTCGACCGTTACCGCAGCAAGCGTGTGTTCCAGAGGCTGTCGGACGAGGCGCTGTGGGATTATGTCGGCGCCGGGCTGCAGGAGACGGGCGACGGCCTGCTAGCCCTGCGCTTTCCGCGAGAATGGGAAGCGGCGATCTACGCCCGCCCGCCGCTGGACGTCTGGGAGCTGATTCCGCAGGTGAGCCACCGCACGCTTGCCGTGCGCGGGGAGCACAGCCAGACGCTGCAGCCTGCCGATTGGGAGCGCTGGCAGCAGTTGCAGCCTGATGCACGATTTGCCCAGATGGACGGCGCAGGCCACTTATTGCCGCTGGAACAGCCACAGCGGTTGGCTGATACCGTCCTCCGCTTTTTGGCCGAAGAGACACGCTGAGTTGTGGATAACCTGTGGATATGTGGATAGATGGCACAGCGCGCCCTATGCTCTATAATCGGAGGGTACATTGTGGCCGAGTACGGTGCGCCATCGCCGGATGTCACTGTGCCGTTGATTACAGAACCTGTAATCAGAATCGGTTAGAGTAAGGCAGTTTAAATCTGATACGTAAGTAGGAGAAGAACATGCAATTACCCGGAAGTACCTTCCGATTGCACAACAAGCGCTTAATCAACCTGCTCAGCCTTTTGCTGCTCCTGGTGCTCGTACAGGCAGCATGTGGCGGGGGCGCGGCGGAGCCAACGAGGTCAGATGATGATGCGCCTCCCGTACAAGAAACGGAAATTCCCTCAGACGTAGAAGACACTCCCACAGAACCGGCAACTGAAGAAGAAGACGAAACGGCGGAGGTCGAGACGATGCGCGAAGGCGTGCTGCGAGTAGCCATGCAGCCTATCGTGCGAACCGATCCGGCCTTCATCTCCTCAGACAGCGAGGTGCTGGTCGCCAACCACGTCTTCGATTATCTGGTAGACATCGACGCTGAGTCCACCCCGGTGCCGCGCCTGGCTACAGATTGGGAGATCAGCGACGATGGCCTGACCTACGTCTTCACTTTGGCCGAAGGCGTCGCCTGGCACAACGGCGATCCCTTCTCCGCCGAAGACGTCGTCTGGACCTTCGACCGCCTGCGCGACCCGGAGAGCGATCTGCCCACCGTCGATCTCTACAGCAATATTGAGAGCATAGAGGCCACGGGCGATCTGGAGGTCACCTTCACCCTGCAGGAAGTCAACCCCTTCTTCCTTTACGATCTCAGCGACAACCACGCGCTGATCGTGCAGCAGGGGACGGAAGACGCCTCTGACTTCAACGGCACCGGCCCCTTCGTCGTCGCCGATTACCGGCCGGAAGATCGCATTGTGATGGAAGCCAACGAAGAGTACTTTGTAGAGGGACAACCGCAGCTCGCCGGGGTGGAGATCATCTTCTTCAACGACGAAACGGCGGCTATTGACGCCCTGCGCAGCGATCAGATCGATCTGGCCATGCGCATGTCCACGTCCCTCTTCGAAAGCCTGCAGGACGCTCCGGGCATCACCACCATGTCCGTTCCCACTAACGGCTTTGATCTGATTCGCCTGCGCGCCGACCGCGAACCGGGTAACGACACGCGCGTCATCGAGGCCATGAAGCTGGCTACCGACCGCGAGGCGATTTTCCAACTGGTGGAGCAGGGATACGGCGCGGTGGGCAACGACAGCCCCATCGGTCCGCTCTATGAGGCATACCACGCCCCTGACGTGCAACCGCCGGCCCAGGATGTAGAAGAAGCGCGCCGCCTGCTAGAGGAGGCCGGTTATGGCGACGGTCTGGAGCTGACGCTGCACGTGCCGGACACCGGCAACCGGCCCGATCTGGCTACCGTGCTGCAGTCCCAATGGGCCGACGCAGGGATCGACGTAGAAATTAGCGTGGAGCCGGAGAGCGTTTACTACGCTGAAGATGGCTGGCTGGAAGTGGATCTGGGCATCACGGGCTGGGGCCATCGCCCCTACCCGCAATTCTACCTGGACGTCATGCTGGCCTGTGACGCCGTGTGGAACGAGGCTCACTTCTGCGACGACGAGCTGGATCAGTTGATCGCCACCGCCGGCAGCACCCTGGACGAAGAGGAGCGCCAGGAGGCCTATCTCCAGATTCAGGAACTGCTGGCCGAGCGCGGGCCGATCATCATTCCCTACTACTTCGCCCAGTTTGGAGCCATGAGTGATGCGTTCACCGACTTTGAACTGAAGGCGTTCGCCGGTCGCAGCGATTTCCGCGACGTGCGCCTGGCGCAATAAATCACGTGGCAGAGGTTGGTCCCCGGCGTGTTCTGTTGGCGCCGGGGACCGCCTGACATCGGATGACCACGCTTTCTTCCCCTTCAGCAGCAACCGCACCGCCCAACTGGCTGCAGCGCCTGTGGCAAGGGTTCACACGCCTGTACCGGCGACCGGCGACGGCGCTGGGCACCACCCTGGTGCTGCTGTTTCTGCTGTTGGCATTGTTCGGTCCCTGGCTGGCGCCCTATGGCGTCAACGAACAGATCTTTGAGGATGCGCGGCAGGCGCCGTCGGCGCAACATTGGTTTGGCACCGATCGCCTGGGGCGCGACGTCTTCAGCCGCGTCCTACTGGGCGCGCGCGACATTTTTACCCTGGCCGGTCTGGGCACGCTGATCGCCGTGCTCACGGGGGCCAGCGTGGGCTTGCTCAGCGGCTACCGCGGCGGTTGGTTCGACGAGATCATCATGCGCTTCTTCGACAGCCTGCTGGCCATGCCCGCTCTGCTGCTGGCACTATTGCTGCTGGGAACCATCGGCCAGACGCGCAACGGCATCATCATCGTCATCGTCGTGGTCTACACACCCATCGTGGCCCGCGTGGTGCGCAGCGTGGTGCTCGGCGTCAAGAGCAAAGGGTTTGTGGAGGCGGCGCGCACGCAGGGCGAGCCCGTGCCCGTCCTCCTCTTCCGCGAAATATTGCCCTCGGTGCTGCCCGCGCTGGCGGTCGAAGCCGCGCTGCGTTTCTCCTACGCCATTTTCCTCGTGGCTTCCCTCGGGTTCCTGGGCGTGGGCGTGCAGCCGCCGCAGCCTGATTGGGGGCTCATGGTCAACGAGGCCCGCCACAATGTGAACCAGACGCCCTGGGCCCTTTACTTTCCCGCCGGGGCCATCGCCCTGCTGGTTATCGGCGTCAATCTGATGGCCGACGGCCTCAAGCGCGTCCTCCAGGCGCCACAAGACGTATGAACGACTCTGCTGCTCCTGACGCTCCGGTATTGGACATTGACGGCCTCAGCGTGGCCTACCAGCAGGACGGCCGGGCGCTGGAAGCGGTCCGCGACTTTTCCCTGCACATCGACGCCGGTCAGACGGTCGGTCTGGTCGGCGAAAGCGGCTCGGGCAAGACGACCATCGCCCTCACTGTGATGCGCTATCTGCCGGAGGCCGGCCGTGTCACCGGCGGCCGCGTCACGTTCCAGGGGCGCGACCTGCTGGCGTTGGAGCGTTCCGAATTGCGCCGCGTGTGGGGGCGCGAGCTGACCCTGGTTCCCCAGGATCCACTCTCCTCCCTGAACCCTTCGTTGCCCATCGCGGAACAACTGGCCGAGGGCCTGCGGCAGCACATGGACCTTGATCGCGCGCAGGCCCGCCAGCGCGTGCTGGAGTTGCTGGACATGGTGCGCATTCCCGACCCGCAGCGCGTGGCGCAGAGCTATCCGCACCAGATCAGCGGCGGCATGCAGCAGCGGGTGATGATCGCCATGGCCCTGATGACCGAACCGTCGTTGCTGGTGCTGGACGAGCCGACCACGGCGCTGGACGTGACCACACAGGCCGACATCCTCGATCTGTTCCGCGATCTGGTGCGCCAGCGCGACACGGCCACGCTCTACGTGACGCACAACCTGGGCGTGGTGGCCCAGATCTGTGACCGGGTGGCCGTCCTCTACGCCGGGGAACTGGTGGAAGACGCGGCGACGCGCGACCTGTTCCACCGCCCGCTGCACCCCTACACGCAGGCCCTGATCCACAGCGTGCCGCGCCTCGGCGAGAACAAGCGCGCAGTGCAGCTACAGGCGATCCCCGGGCAGATCCCACCGTTGGGCAGCCGCCCGCCGGCCTGCGCTTACGCCGACCGCTGCCCGCTGGCTATCGACATCTGCCACGAAGAACGCCCACCGCTGGACGAGCCTGCGCCCGGCCGGCGCGTGCGCTGCCACCGCTGGCCTGAGATCATGGCCGGCGAGGTCAGTGTAGAGGGGCAGACACAGGCCGCCGAGGAGCAGGCAGTAGCGCCAGACGAAGAAGCGCTGCTGGCGCTGGACGACCTGCACGTGCACTTCGATGTCTCTCGTCCCCTGTTGGAGGCGCTGGCCCGCCGCCCGCCGCGGCAGGTGCGCGCCGTGGACGGCGTAAACCTGGAGCTACCGCGGCGGCAGACGCTGGGCCTGGTGGGCGAAAGTGGCAGCGGCAAAACGACGCTGGCCCGCGCCATCATCGGTCTGGAACCGATCAGCGACGGCGAGGTTGAGCTGTTGGGCGTCTCGCTGCCCTCCGGCCTTTCGCGGCGCTCCATGGAGACGATGCGCAAGCTGCAGATCGTCTTCCAGAATCCGGAAGAGGCGCTGAATCCCTATCTGACCGTGGCCCAGACGTTGGGGCGTCCCCTGCGCCGCCTGCGCGGCGTGTCGCGGGAGGAAGTCGGCGGCGCTGTCGGCGACCTGCTGGCTGCTGTGCGCCTCTCTCCCGAATACGCCGACCGCCTGCCGGGCCAGTTGAGCGGCGGCGAGAAGCAGCGGGTGGCCCTGGCCCGCGCCTTCGCCGCCAACCCCGACCTGCTCATCGCCGACGAGCCGGTCTCCTCGCTGGACGTTTCTGTGCAGGCCTCAATCCTCAACCTGCTCGCCGCGCTACAGGCGGAACACGGCAGCGCCGTGCTCTTCATCTCCCACGATCTGGCCGTCGTCGCCTACCTGGCGGATACCATCGCCGTGATCTATGCCGGTAGCCTGATGGAAGTGGCCGACGCCCAGACGTTGCTGGAGCCGCCCTATCATCCCTACACGGAGGCGCTGCTTTCGGCCATTCCGCTCATCGATCCCGACGCGGAACAGCAGCAGATTCGCCTGCAGGGGGACGTCACCAGCCAGATCGACGTGCCCGGCGGTTGCCCCTTCCACCCCCGTTGCCCGCGCTTTCTGGGCGATATTTGTGTGGAACAGACACCGCCCTGGCGCGTCACGGAAAGCGGCGACCGCATCTTCTGTCACATCCCCCTGCAGGAGTTGCAGGAAGAACAAGACAGGGTGTTTCGGTTTTCACAATGATCGCTTATCTGTTGCGCCGCCTCGGTTTCTTGCTGCTGACGTTGCTGGTCACCTCGCTGATCATCTTCGCCGTGACCCAGTTCTTACCCGGCGACGTCTGTCGCGTGATCCTGGGGCGCGAGGTGGGGGAGGGAGCCCTGGAGACCTGCCGCCAGCGGCTGGGGCTGGACGAACCGCTGCCGCTGCAATACCTGAACTGGCTGGGCGATTTTGTTAGCGGCGATTGGGGGGAATCGTTCAGCACCCGCTCCGACATCCGTCCTCTGGTTCTGGAGCGGCTACGCAACTCGCTGCGCCTGGCGCTGGTGACGATGCTCATCGCCGTGCCCCTGGCTATCTTTCTGGGGGTGGTCGCCGGCCTCAACGAGGACAAAGCGCTGGACAACGTGATCAGCATCGCCTCGCTTTCTGTGGTGGGCTTGCCGGAGTTCGTCACGGGGCTTGTGCTGATCCACCTGCTGGCCTTCAGCCTCAACAGCTACCTGGAAAGGTGGTTCGGCGTGCGGCCTTTCCAGGCCAACGCCTCGGTCGCTCCCGACGCCTCCTTCGGCGAAGTCTTGCCCTATCTGATCCTGCCGGCGCTGACCGCCACGCTGGTGCTGCTGGCCTACATCGCGCGCCTGACGCGTGCGGGGGTGGTCGAGGAGCTACAGCGCCCCTACGTGCGCACAGCCACGCTGAAAGGGTTGCCGCGGCGCACGGTCATCGTCAAGCACGTCCTGCGCAACGCGCTGTTGCCCACGATCACGGTCATCGCCATCAGCTTCGGCTGGCTGATCAGCGGCCTGATCGTCATCGAGAACGTCTTTAACTACCCCGGCCTGGGCCGGCTGCTGGTCTTCGCCATCGACCGCCGCGATCTACCCACGTTGCAGGCGGTGACCATGGTCACCGTCCTGGGCTTCGCCCTGGCCAACCTGGTCGCAGATTTGCTGTACGCCTGGCTCAACCCCCGTATTCGGTTAGGCGAATAGGAGCGGCTCAGGATTCCTCGCCGGCTTCCTTCTTCTCAAAATCCAACGCCGCGGAGTTGATGCAGAAGCGCATGCCCGTGGGCTGCGGGCCATCGGGGAAGACGTGGCCCAGGTGCGCGCCGCAGTTGTTGCAGACGACCTCCGTGCGCTTCATCAGCCAGCTATTGTCCTCTTCCTCGCGCACGTTCTCCGGATCCAGCGGCTCCCAGAAGCTGGGCCAGCCGGTGCCCGAATCGTACTTGGTATCAGAACTGAACAGCGGCTCGCCGCAGCAAACACAGCGGTAGACGCCTTCCTCTTTATTGTCCCAATACTTGCCCGTAAAGGCGCGCTCCGTGCCCTTTTCGCGCGTGACGTGATACTGCTCCGGCGTCAGCTCCTTACGCCACTCTTCGTCGCTCTTCGCTACTTTGTCCCTGTCGGCCATAGGTCGTTCGCTCCTTAAAATCCTTTCCTTTCGTTGCAACAGCCGGCATCGTCGCCCGGCCGGTTACACACGATCCCGAGTATAACATAGTCGTCGTAAGATTTGTGTTGATGAGGGACAGGGCCGATGGGTTGCCGGCACGCCCCCCAATCTCCGATCTCCAATCAACCAATCACCAATCCCCCCAATAGACGCGCCTGCTCCCATCATGTAGAATACCTCCACAGTAATGTCAGACAGAAGGAGTGCTATGACGAGAACGGACAGCAGCCGCGATCTGCTGAGCGCTGACATCCATTTGTTGGGCGATACCCTGGGCCAGGTGATACGGCAGCAGGCGGGGATAGCGCTGTTCGACCTGGAAGAGCGCATTCGCGCCATGAGCAAGACCCGGCGCATCGATCCCGATCCGGCCGTGGATGAGTACCTGGCGCAACTGGTCGAAGAACTCTCGCTGCAAGAGGCAGAGACCGTGGCCCGCGCTTTCACCACCTATTTTGATTTGATCAACCTGGCTGAAGAGAACCACCGCGTGCGCGTGTTGCGCTACCGGGAGCGCGAAGCGTTTCCGCAGCCGCTGGGTGAATCGGTGGCCGACGCCATCGCCGATCTCTGGGAGCAGAATGTGGACGACGCCACGCTGACCTCCCTTCTGCAACGGCTCGAAATTGAGATGGTTTTCACCGCCCATCCCACCGAGGCCAAGCGACGGACGGTGCTTTCCAAACTGCGCCACATTGCGGACATGCTCTACGAACGAGAGGTCAGCGACCTGCTACCCTCCGAGGAAGAAGAGCTGCAACAGCAGTTGCTGGCCGAAGTGACCACGCTGTGGCTCACCGACCGCAACCGCACGCGCAAGCCGCAGGTCACCGACGAAGTGCGCACCGGCCTGCACTTCTTTGAGACAACCATCTGGGACACCGTGCCCCAGGTGTACCGGGCCATGGAGCGCGCGCTGCAGCGCTACTACCCGCAACTGGATCCGCCACACCGCTTCCTGAACTTTGGCTCCTGGATCGGCGGCGACCGTGACGGCAATCCCAACGTGACCACGGAAGTTACCGCGGAGACGTTGCGCCTGCATCGTGGTCTGGCAGTGGAGCACCACCGCAGCGTGGCCCAGCAACTGGCCCGTTCTCTGAGCATTTCCGACCGCCTCGCACCCGTCAGCGAGGAGCTACAGCAGGCGGTGGAGCGCGTCGAGCCCTCGTCCCACGTAGCCTATTTGATTGATCGCTATCCACACGAACCGTACCGTCTGCGGGCGGCGATGATGGCCGCGAATCTGGCCCAAACCTCCGCCGCGGACATGCTGGCCCGGCTGCGCGGCGAGCCCGCGGGCCCCTTGCCGCCGTTGCTCAAAACGCGCGATATAACCGCTCCGCTGGACCTCATGGCCCGCAGCCTGCGCCAGAGCGGCGCTGCTGTGGTGCGCGAGGCGGACCTGAAATCGTTCCGCAACCAGGCTCGCGTCTTCGGGCTGCACACCGCGCGCCTCGACCTGCGCCAGTACAGCGAATACCATGACGAGGCGCTGGCCGAGATGCTGGCGAAGCTTGGCTATCACGATCACTATCTGGATCTGGATGCGGAAGCGCGAACCGCGCTGCTCACCGACTGGCTGCAGGAGGATGCGCCCGATCTGGAGTCGCTTCACGATCTCTCCGCCGAGACCCGCGAACTGCTCGACCTGTTCCAGATGACCTGCCGCGCCGTGGACATTTACGGCCCGGAAATTTTCGGCCCCTACATCATCAGCTTTGCGCGGGGGCCGGCCGACGTACTCACCGTTTTGCTGCTGGCCTACTGGAACGGCCTCAATTTGCGCGAGGACCGCGACTTCGAAGGGCTGGCCATTGCGCCCCTTTTCGAGACGCGCGAGGATCTGGCGCAGGCCACAGATACCATGCGCACCCTGTACAGCCATCCGGTCTACGCTCGCCATCTGCAAAAGCTTCAAAAACAGCAGACGATCATGATCGGCTACTCCGACAGCAACAAGGACGCCGGTTATCTGGCGGCCAACTGGGAGTTGTTCCAGGCACAGGAACGGCTGGCAGCCGTGTGTCGCGATCATGACGTAGCCCTGACGCTCTTTCACGGGCGCGGCGGCACCATTGCCCGCGGCGGCGGCCCCGCAAACCGCGCTATCCTGGCCCAGCCGGCGGGTACCATCAACGGGCGCATTCGCATTACGGAACAGGGCGAGGTCATCAACGAGCGCTATGGACACCCGGCCATTGCCCGCCGCCACCTGGAGCAGGTGGTGCACGCGGTGCTGGTAGCCAGCGCGCCGGGGTACGAAGAGGCAAACAGCCCGTTGCCCGAGTGGCGCGAGGCGATGCAACAACTGGCGTCCACTTCCTACAAGGTCTATCGTAATTTCATTTACGAGACGCCGGAGTTGTTGCAGTACTGGCAGCAGGCCACGCCCCTGCGCGAGATCAGCCAGCTGCGTATCGGTTCCCGCCCGGCGCGTCGCCAGAGCAGCGACGTGTTCGCCAGCCTGCGCGCCATTCCCTGGGGCTTCAGCTGGATGCAGAGCCGCCATGTCCTGCCCGGCTGGTACGGCGTGGGCGAGGCGCTGGAGCAGTACGCCACCAATTCCTCGCGCCTGCGCCAGCTGCAGGCGATGTATCGCCAGTGGCCCTTCTTCCGCGTGGTCGTCGACAACGCCCAGGTCTCGTTGGGTAAAGCGGACATGGGCATTGCCCGCCTCTACGCCGGGCTGGTCAGCGACGCCGACGTGCGCGACCAGGTCTACGGCGAGGTCGTCGCCGCTTTTGAGCGCACGCGCCGCTGGATCCTGCAGGTCACGGGCCAGAATGAAATATTGGACAACGAGCCCACGCTGCAGCGGGCCATCAAACGGCGCGATCCATACGTCGATCCGCTCAACTTCATCCAGGTCAGCCTCTTACGCCGTCTGCGCGCCATGGACGATCCGGAGGGGCCCGAGGCGCAGCCCATCCTTCACGCCGTCTTTCTGACGATCAACGGCATTGCCGCCGGGCTGAAGAACACGGGGTAGGGTGGGTTACGGGTTGCAAGGTTGCAGGGTTGCAGGTTGCTGGTTTGAGGGTGTTATTCGGGAAGAATTGCCACGAGAAGATGTTGCAGAGTTAGCAGCGGAGCGTCAGAGGGCGCGGCGCCGGCGCTGTCCGGTTCATTCACGACGACGTTGATCACGTCGCTGGCGGTGGCGCCGTCGGCCGAGGTAACCGTTGCCGTAATCGGTAGTTGTCCTTCCGGGAGGGTAAGAACGCGGTGGGAAAAGATGCGGAAGTCGTCGCCGTTGTTTTGGAAGGTGACGTCGCGGGCGCCCACTTCCAGGCGCACGCTGCGCATGCCGTCGCGATATCCGGCGACCACGATCACTTCCAGCGTGTCCTCGGCGCCAAATTCCTGGCCGTCGACCGGCTGCACGATCCGTACCAGAGGAACGTCGCCCGATTTCTCGGACGCGCGCGTGGCCAATTCCGCCTCCCGCGTGGTCTGCAACTGTTCCCAGGCCGCGTCACGGGTTACCAGCTCTGCTTCCCGCGTGGACAGCAGCGCCTGGGCCGTGGAAAGCGCCATGTCGCGGGCCGCCGCCGTCGTCTGGAACTCAGACAGCGATTCCTGCTGGCCCTCCAGGTCACCATGCAGTTCTGTGATCTCTTGCTGCAGCTCCTGCCTTCCCTGAAAAAGAAAGAAGACGGCGGCGCCCAGCACGAGCAAAAGGGAGAAGAGGGTCAGGAAGACGGCGACTATGCTGGTTCGTTTCATACTCGGTTAATGGACGGAAAGAATAGGCAGCCTGAGCTTGAACTTTCGGGTATGCTACACGACGTTAAAGAGCAGGTCAAGCTGGCGTCGCCCCTGGTGACAGGGGAGGAGATGCCCATGAAGGAGTTTTTTGGTTATGGATAGGACAGCAAAGAGTGCGCTAGGGTTCTTCTTTGTACTGCTGTTGATGGCGTCGCTGGCCTGTGGCATTGGTGGGGTAGAGTTGCCCGGTGGCGAAGACGGGTCCGCCGGCGCGGCCGCCACGGCCGAGGGCGCGGCACGCAATGCGGCGACCGCTATGGCCCAGGTGACCATCCCGGCCGGGGCCATGGAAACGGCCGAATCAGCCGCGGGTGGGGCCGGCGGCCTGGCGGCGACTGCCATCGCGCTCGCCGGCGACCGTGGCGGCGACCTGGTGGCCACGCTCGAAGCTTCAAACTTCGACCTCCAGGTCGACGTGAACGTGGAGCCGCTGCGCCAGAAGGTGGCCAATGCCCAGCCTGACGCCAACGGCAATGTGACCATTACCTTTACCGAGCAAGAGTTGAACGAGGCGATCACCTTCCGCGCCACCGGCGGCGCCGAGCAGACGTTTGAGTTGCGCAATCCCACGCTCTCTTTTAGCGACGGCAACGTGCTCTTGCTGGCGCAGATCGACCGGCCGGTGCAGGGCGAGTTGCAGGCCACGTTTATGCCCACGGTGCAGGGTAACCAGTTGCGCTTCAACCTGACCGCTGCCAGCGTTGGCGGTGTGTCCGTGCCCACGGCCGTGCTCAGCCTGGCCGAAGCGCGGCTGAATACCTCGTTGGCCCTGATCACCGCCGCCCTGCCCAGCAACTATACGCTCACCGATATGACGGCAGGGAATGGCACGCTGACGATCTCCGCCCAGCGGTCGAACTAACCCCCTTCCGGCACTTCCAGCTCCCAAGAGGTGCGTCCCTCCTCGGTCTGAACCCGCTCTCCCGTAGCGGGGTCGTACAGGCCGAAGACGGCCCGTTCCGCATCGGCGCCCGCCGGCGCCGGCAGCCGGTGTCGCTGGCGAAAGACGTCGCCCTCGCGCAGCGTGTCCGGATCGACCCACATGCCGTCATCGCCCACCAGCAGCGTTTCTTCCCCATCCACCAGGTGCGCGAAAACCATTAGCCGCGGGCCGGCGTAGACGTCGGGCGGCGGCGGTTTGGCGATCAGGGGCCTCGCCGGCAGATCCAGCGGCCGGGCCACCCGCCACGTCAGGTGCAAATCGCCCGCGCCGGCGTCGTATTGCGCCTGGAGCAGGCACAGACCGTTTGTGAAGCACACTTGCGGTTCAGTCTCAGGCGCCGCGTCCGATTGCACCGCCAGCAGCTGGTACCCGTCCCGCGCTGCCTGCGGGGGCGGTTGATAAAGCGCTTCATAGGCCAGCGGCAGCCGCGGATAGCCGGAGAAAACACGCGCCGGCCGGTCGCCGAGGCGCAGCAGCACCGCCCGTTGCGGCTGATACCAGCGCGGCGCGGCGTCGCCGGCCCCTACGCGCGCCAATTCCAGCTCCAGCGCCAGCCGATCCCAGGGGCCGGCCAGCAGACCCGAAATGCCAAAGTCACGCAGCTGCGGTTGTTCCTGTACCTGTTCGGCCACCTCGCGCATCTCCGCGTGGTACAGAAAGCGCACGTAGCCCTGTTGCGGCCAGCGCCAGAAATAGTCGCGCAGATCTCGCGCAGCCACACTGCTCAGGAGTAAAAGTCCGGCCAACAGCAGGGGCCAGGCGGCTCGCCGGGGAGCGCCGGCCTCCTGCCACGGCCTCCGTCTGGCGAGCCAGGCCAACGGCAACGCAGCCAGCAGGTAGGTGGCGGGCTGGGCCACGATCGTGTGTCCCAGGCTGGCCGGAGGCACGCTGAGAAACCCGGGCGTCAGGCCCGCCAGCCACCACAAGAGCAGAAAGGCATAGGCGTGGCGGCGCAGCGGCGGTCGGCGGCGCGAGGGTTCCCTCGCCAGCAAGGGGCGCAGCGCGCCCCACGCGCTGAGCAGCACGCCGCTCCACAGGAATACGGCGCCGATGGGGCCAAAAACCGGTCGGTGCGGAATGTTGTACAGCGACTCGCTGTCGCCGTCGGCGTGGAACATGCTCAGCGTGACCACCACGTGGCGGCGCAGCGGTGCGAAATCGCCCTCGGCGGCGGCGACCAGAGGCACGGCCACCTCGGCCACGCGCGCGTCGGCGCCGGGCAGTTGCTGCAGGGTAATGAGCAGCGGCAGGGCCAGCACGGCGGCGACGACGAATGCCAGCAGCGCGCCGGGCCACAGGCGCCGCAACCGCGCGCCATCGGCAAGCGCCAGATAAACCAGAAATCCCAGCAGGATCAGGGGCACGCCGCGAGAGGCAAAGTAGCTATAGAATCCCAGGCCCATGAATAATCCGGCCCAGAGAAAAGGCGCGACCCGCCGCCAACGAAACGGAACGGACCTCTTGCTCGCAGCAGCCACGCCGCGCCAGAAAAAGGTGAACGTGAGCAGCAGAAAGAGCGGCAGCGCGATGTGGCGCAGGTTGACGCGGGAGTACATCAACGACCAGAAGCTGACCGCCAGCAACGCCGACGCCAGCAGACCCACGCCGCGGCCAAACAGGCCGCGTCCCAGCCGGTAAGTCAGGGCCACGCTCATCGTGCCCAGCATCGCTGACAGCAGGCGAATGCCGATGGCGTTGAAGCCGAACACAGCCAGCGCCAGCCCGCTCACGACGTGATACGGTGCCTCCAGGCCGGTGGCGTCGGCATAGTAAACGGCGTAGT
Source organism: Chloroflexota bacterium (assembly GCA_048620455.1). GTDB lineage: Bacteria > Chloroflexota > Anaerolineae > Promineifilales > Promineifilaceae > JAAYYY01. The sequence goes on from JBMCFH010000068.1 coordinate 13,275, forward strand.
TGCCTTCGAATATCTTCTGCGCGATGACGAAGATGTTGCTCAGCTCGTCGTCGCTCCAGCCCGGCGGTACCGCTTCCAGCCGCCAGACGCGCAGGAGGAAGGCCAGCAACACAACGAGCGCCGGCAGCCAGGGGCCGGCGGCGCGTTGCAGGAGGGGAGAAAGACGCCTCATGGACCCACGTCCAGCGTCGTCAGGCGCAGAGCATCACCGCGGGCCTGGTCGTCGATCATCAGCGGCAGCCGCTGTTGCCAGTCAGCGGCGGGGTAAAGGCCCACGGTCAGAGGATACTCCCCCGCCGGCATGGTTTCAGGCAGCGCTATTTCGTGTAGTTGTACAACCAGATCCCCTGCCCGCCAGTGCTCGCTGGGAGCGTCCAGGCGGTCGACCTGCGCCACCGGCCGGCCATCCGCGCCGAGCACGTGGCTGAACAACACAAGCGGCTCGCGCGGCGGCTGCAGAACCTGCCACATCGTCACCAGGCGCACAACGCCGCCCGGTTGTGCTGTGCTTTCCAGAATCTCGTATCCCCGGAAACGCACGGCGTCGCCGAGTGTGATTTCTGTGGATAACTCTGTGGATAAGGTGTGTATTTTGGGGAAAAACTGTGGATAACGCGCCAAAAAAGTGGATAGATCCTGGGATAAGTGGGTTGCGTCCCAGGCATTGCCTGTGGATATCTGGCGTGGTTCAAGTGGCTGCAAATACGGTTGCAGCGCGGGGTTCAGGGGCGCGCCGTCGATCACCAGCAGTGTGCTCTGCGCGCCCGCCGGCAGCAGCAGGCTATGGCGCCCGTCGAACCAGCTCAGCGTCACGTCGTCGTTGTCCAGGAAGAGCCGTCCCGTCGCCGGATCGTGGAAGCGGTGGGGCGCGTCGCTGGAGATGGTCACGCGACCGTCCCCGCTCTCGTTGAGGTAGGAAATCGCCGCCACCAGAGGCGCCTCGTACTGCACAGCGACCTGCGGGTGCCGGGCCCAACGCTCGAAATAGGCCTCAATTGTCTGTGTCGCCAGCAGGGCAAAGAGAACCGCGGCGGCGACCGGCAGGAGCCAGTTGGTCTGCCGCCGGGCCGGCAGCCGCCGGCGCACCCACTGCGCAAGCTGCACCAGAGCCAGCGCGGGAAAGAGGTAGAGGACCGGCTGCGCGGCGATGGCCTGCGTCGTGCCCAGATCGGGCCCGGTGATCAGCACCGGCGACAGCCCCAGTCCCAGCCACACCAACGCAAAAAAAAGGCCCGGCGCCTGTGCTGCCGCCTTTCGGCGCAAAGCAGCGCGGCCCACCCTGAACAGCGCCCAGCCCAATCCTACGTAGAACAGCGCACCCATCACCGGCCCCAGCAGCGGGCGCCCGGCGATGTTGTAACGCCACTGTCCGTCGCCGCTCACGGTCACCATGCCTGCGCCGCGGGCCACATTATCCAGCAGCGGCCCCCACTCGCCGCGCAGCGCCGCCTGCAGCGGGCCCGCCAGTTGCGCCACGCGCACTTCGGCCTGGGGATGGTTGTACAGATAGAAAAAGAGCGGCAGCCCCACCAGCGCCGCGCCTCCCAGCATTAGCGCCATCCGCCGCCAGGGCGCCGGTCGCCGCAGCCACCACAAATATCCCAGCAACGCCGGAAACGCCAGCCAGGTCACGCGGGCGGGAATGTAGGTGTAGAAAGTGAGGCCCAGGAGGAGGGCGGAGAGGGGTAAGCGGAGATTGGGGCGCTGGGAGCGCTGGAGAGATTGGAGATTGGTAACTGGAGATTGGGGCGCTGGGAGCGCTGGAGAGATTGGCGGTTGGCGATTCCCATTCTCCAATCTCTGATCTCCGATCTCCGATCTCCAATACACCGCCACCGCCGCCGCAAACAAGGCGGGCATCGTCACGCTGCGCAGGGCCTGGCGCGCGGTCATCAGGGGCCAGAAGGAGACGGCGAGCGCCGCTGCGGTCAGCAAGGCCGCGCGCCGGCCGATGGCGCGGCTGACCCAGGCATAGGTGGCGGCGATGAGCAGCAGGGAGAAGAAGACGGCCGTGAGCCGGCCGGCCAGGTAGGCGGGGCCCAGAAAGGACATCAACGCCGCCGTGCTGTAATCGAAGAGAGGTTCGCGCCCGTAGCCCACGGTGAAGTAAATGGGGCGCTCCCCCTGTACCACGCCCCAGGCGTCCAGGCCGTGGTCGGCCTCGTCGTGGGTCATGCCGGGAGGAATCTGGGGCAGATCGTGGAAGCGCAAGAAGCTGGCCGCCAGTAAAATCAGAACCAGCCAGGCGTATGTGCGTTGTCTGGACATAGAATGTGCATCATACAGAATGCGGCGGTGGGGGGCAAGTGGCTGA
>JBMCFH010000069.1:0-15498 GCA_048620455.1 Chloroflexota bacterium
TGAGCAAAGCAAATGTCATCCTGAGCAACGCGAAGGATCTCCAACAGCGCCATGAACATCCTCTTTGTGTCCACCTGGTTCCCCTATCCGCCGAACAACGGCTCCAAGCTGCGCGTCTTCAATCTGCTGCGCGGTCTGGCGGCGAACCACGACGTCACGCTGCTCAGCTTCCACCGCCAGCCCGTGGACGACGCCGACAGGCAGCGCCTCCTGGCGTTCTGTCGCGACGTGGTGCTGGTGCCCTGGAACGAGTACCGGCCTGATAGCTGGCGCGCGCGCGCCGGCTTCTTCAGCGTCAAGCCCAGAGCCATTGTGGACAGATTTTCCCAGGAAATGGTGCACGCCCTGCAGCAGGTCCAATCGCGAGAACAGTTCGACGTGATCATTGCCTCCCAGATAGCAGCCGCCAGCTACGGCTCCTATTTCGACTCCGCCCCCGCCATCTTCGAAGAGGTGGAGTTGGCGACGCTGTTTGAACAGTACCACCAGGCGTCGAGCCCCACGCGCCGCGCGCGCTATGGCCTGACCTGGGTCAAGCACCGGCGCTATATGGCCGACCTCCTTTCGCACTTCGACGCCTGCACCGTCGTCTCAGAGGATGAGTGTCAGATACTGACCCAGGCGCTGAACGGGCAGTCCGGGCGCGTCCAAGTGGTGCCCAACTGCGTCGAGTTGTCGGACTACGACCTTGCTCCCAGACCGCGCCGCAACGACTCTCTGATCTTCACCGGCTCATTCACCTATTCCCCCAATTACGAGGCGATGTGCTGGTTCCTGGAAGAGGTCTACCCGCACGTCCTGGAGGCGATCCCCGAGGCTTCTCTGACCATCACCGGCGACCACGCCGATCTACCGCTTCCCTCACTGCCCCGCGTGCGGCGCACCGGTTTTGTGGACGACATTCGGCCCCTGGTCGCCGCCTCAATGGCCAGCGTGGCCCCCATATGGACCGGCGGCGGCACGCGCCTCAAGATACTGGAGGCCATGGCCCTCGGCGCCACAGTCATCTCCACCTCCAAAGGAGCGGAAGGGCTCGCTGTAAGACACAACGAACATCTGCTCATTGCCGACACGCCGCGGTCCTTTGCCAAAGCGGTCATCGTCGTCCTGCAAAACACACCGCTGCGCCAACGTCTCGCGGCCAACGCCTACGAACTGGTCTCCCGGCGCTACAACTGGTCCGCGGTCCTGCCCCATTTTGTACACTTTGTGGAAAACGTTGCCCACGAGCGGCGGAGGGAACAGTGAGTACCTGGCAGAATCGCATTCCTGAACTACCGCTGCGGCGGCTGCGCGAGCAATTCTGGTCTCCCGACCGGCCGTGGCTGCGCCTTTCTGTGGTTGCCGCCGTGTTGCTGGCAAGCTTCGCCAGCACCTATGTCGTAGGCACGCGTACCGTCCTGCTCATGTTGATGATGGTCGCGGTGTTTGGCATAGCAGGCGTCCTTACCTTGATGCGCTGGCCTGGCCTGGGCCTGTTCATGCTGGCCTTCACCGGCATGTTCACGCCTTGGTTAGGATTCAACGGGCTGAACACCTCCATGCTGATGGTGGCATTTCTGCTGGGGCTGTGGATTCTGGACATGGTCGTGCAGAAAAAAAGAATCACCCTCGTCAAATCGCGCACCTTGCGGCCAATTTTTCTACTCCTGATTAGCTCCGTCATCGCCTTCGCCATCGGCCAGTTCAGCTGGTTCACAGCCGCCAGCTCCGCTCCAATCGACGCACAACTTGGTGGCTTGATGCTGTTTGTCCTTTCCGCGGGCGCTTTTCTGCTGGCGGCGCACCACTTCACAGACATCCGCTGGCTGAAGGCCTTCACCTGGGCCTTTATCATTGCCAGCGCTGCCTACCTTGTCGTGCGAATCATTCCACCGCTCCGCGGGCCGTTGCTGGGCACGCTCTTCAAGGAGGGAGCCTTCGACTCCCTCTTCTGGGTGTGGCTGCCGGCCATGGCCCTCAGTCAGGCCCTCATAAACCGCAAACTGGATCCTCGAATAAGGGCTCTCTTATTCTTGGTCGTAGCCCTTCATTTCTACGCTGCTCTGGGCCAATCGTTCAAGTGGAAATCGGGCTGGATGCCTGCGGTCGCCGCTCTAGGCGTCGTGATAACCCTTTACTCGTGGCGCGTGGGCCTGCTCCTGTCTCTGGCTGCCGGCGTCCCACTGCTGATCGCATCACTCGAAAACATATTCAGTACCGAAGCATACAGCCTCTCCACGCGCCTTGACGCCTGGGTCATCCTCCTGGAGATCATCAGGGTCAGCCCTCTGTTGGGCCTCGGGTTCGGCAATTATCGCTTTTACACGCCGCTGTTCCGCATTCGTGGCTGGACTGTAGCTTTTAACTCCCACAACAACTACCTGGACATCCTGGCCCAGACAGGTCTCTTTGGGCTGGGCGCATTCCTCTGGCTCTTCGCCGAAATCGGTCTGGTGGGCTGGCGGCTGCGCCGGCGCGTGCCGCAGGGATTTGCCCGCGCCTACGTCTACGGCGTTCTGGGCGGAACGGTGGGCACGCTCGTGTCGGGCATGCTTGGCGATTGGGTCATTCCCTTTGTTTATAATGTAACCTTGAATGGCTTCAGGACCACCGTCGTGGCTTGGGTCTTCCTGGGCGGCCTGGTGGCGCTGGAGGCGCTTTATACAAATGACGCGTACGGCGAACGAACCTGATTACCTGCTCCACGACCTGAAGAAATACGTGGACTACTTCTTCGAAAGGAAGGGGTTCACCGTGGAGACGACGCTCGGCGGCAGCAGCGACCACGCCCTGCGCGCGGCCCGCCTGGCGCGCGGCGCCGATCGTGGGCCGGCGCTGATCGTCCAGGGCATCATGCCCCGCTCCGGCACCGTTTACGTGGGCGAGCTGCTGCGTCGCCATCCGTCGCTCTACGCTTACGCCCACCACCTTTGGGAATTCCCCGCCGTGCAGCTCACCCCCGACGTGGCACAGTTGCAGCAAAAATTTGTGCTCGGCTACAAGGGCAATCGCGACAAACTGGGAGACGCAGATTTTCTGCCGCTGTTCGGAGCGGCGCTGATCGCCTATCTCTACGAGCCGGTCCCGCAGGGACAGCGCGTGCTGGCCAAAATGCCCAGCGCGCAATACCTGACCGACTTCTTCACCATGTTCCCCTACGAGCAGCTGCTGATCCTGGTGCGCGATGGGCGCGACGTGGTGCACTCCACCCTGCGCACCTGGCCGCGCCTCAACTTCATCCAGGTGTGCCTGCGCTGGAACCGCAGCGCGCAGATGGTCCTCAACGCCGCCGAGCGCTTCTCCCGCACGCGCAGCACCGGCTACTGGCTGGCGCGCTACGAGGACGCGCTGCACGACCCGGAAACGTTTGTCCGTGAGACCTGCCGGCGCTTTGAACTGGATGAAAGCGCCTATCCCTACGCCGAAATCGACAGCATCCGCGTCATCGGCTCCTCCAAACTAGAAAAAGAGAACCACCAGGGCGTTTCCTGGCAACACCTGCAGAAACCGCAAAACTTCAGCCCCACACAATACTGGAAACAGTGGTCGGCGTTGCGCAAATCGCTGTTTAAGGTGATCGCGGGCCAATCGTTACGCGATCTGGGCTACTGCGAGGACCTGAAATGGTGACGATGCCTGCGGACCTGCCGCCACATGGAGTTACATCGGAATGATGCGAAATCGAAAACTGATCGCCATCCTGGTCCTATCCGTCTTGCTCCGAATCGCCGCCGCCCTCTACATGGGCAATACAGTCGTTCCCCTGCCCGGCGCGTTCGATCAGGTTTCCTACCACACCCTCGCCCTGCGCGTCCTCGACGGTCACGGCTTCACCTTCGGCCAGACGTGGTGGCCGGCGACCGCTGCCGGCGAGCCCACGGCGCATTGGAGTTTCCTGTACACCGGCTACCTGGTCGCCGTCTACGCCCTCTTCGGCGTGCAACCGCTCATCGCCCGCCTCATCCAGGCCGTCCTCGTGGGCCTGCTTCAGCCATACCTCGCCTACCGGCTGGCGCGACAACTGTTTGACGCCGATTCTGAACACAGAACCTCCACCGCGCCCGGTTGGAGCCGCTGGCTGCACGACAACCTGCCGCTCCTCGCCGCCGCCATCACCGCCGGCTACATCTACTTCTTCTACTACGCCGCCGCGCTGATGACCGAGCCCTTCTACTTCGTGGCCATCCTGGCCTCGCTCTCGCTGACCATCAGCCTCGCCCGCCGCCGGGAGGGCCACACCAGATTGGCCCTGATGCTGGGTCTTGCCCTGGCGGCGGCCGTTCTCCTGCGACAGCTTTACCTGCTCTTCGTTCCCTTTCTCCTGTTGTGGCTGCTCCTGGCCCATTACCGGCAGCACCGCTGGACCGACAGCCTGCGGCCCATCGCCGACAGCGTACGGCCCATCGCCATCAGCGTAGGCCTGGTGGTACTGGTTATCCTGCCCATCACCGCCTTCAATTACAGCCGCTTCGACCGCTTTGTGCTGCTCAACACCAACGCCGGCTTTGCCTTCTACCTGGCAAACCACCCCTTTTACGAAGACTCCTTCATCCCCGCGTCCGAGATGGACAGCCGCTACCGCGAGCTGATCCCCAACGAGCTGCGCGATCTGAACGAGGCTGCGCTGGATCAGGCCCTGTTGCAGCGCGGGCTGCAATTCGTCGTGGACGATCCGGGCCGCTACCTACGTCTCAGCCTCAGCCGCATCCCCGACTATTTCCGCTTCTGGCCCGAAAGCGCCTCCGGCATGCTCAGCAACGCGTCAAGGTTGCTCTCGTTCGGCCTCTTCCTGCCCTTCATGATCATCGGCGTCGCACAGCGGCTGCTGGCGCGCGCAAGAGAGGCCCGGCGCTCGCCGCTCGCGGCGCTCGCCGCCCCGGACACGCTGCTGCTCCTCTTCATTCTCGTCTACACCGGCATACACGTTCTGTCCTGGACCCAGGTTCGCTACCGCCTTCCCGTAGACGCCGTACTGGTGCTCTTTGCTGCCCTTGGCCTTGCCAACGCGGCGACCGTGATTGGCCGGCTGACCTGGACGACGGGCCACAAAGCGGAACCCGCCGATCCGCTCTCCTCCTGACGCCCTGGAATATGGAGTACCAGATGATCCTTTCAATCGTCATCGTCAACTGGAATACGGGAGACCTGCTGCGGCAATGCCTGGACTCTATCGCTGCCTCCTGCGCCCCGTTGCCCTGTGAACGGCTGGAACTGTTCGTCGTCGACAACGCTTCCACAGACGGCAGCCAGCGGGCCGCCTCCGTTCCCTACCCCTTCACCGTCACCCTCATCGAAAATGACAGAAACGTGGGCTTTGCCCAGGCCAACAACCAGGCCATCGACAGAGCGCGCGGCCAATTCATCCTCCTCTTGAACCCCGATACCGAAGTGCAGCCGGGCGCCTTAGCTACGCTCGTTCGCTTCCTGGAGCAACACCCGCAGGCGGGCGCTGTGGGACCGCGCCTGCTGAACGGCGACGGCTCCCTGCAAACTTCATGTTATCCAGCGCCCACCCTCTCCGGCGAGCTGTTCCGCCTGTTCCACCTCGACGCCCTCGTGCCGCACGGCTCCTACCACATGAAGAAATGGAATCAGAACGCGTCGCGTGAAGTGGAAGCACTGCTGGGCGCCTGCCTGCTGCTCCGCAAAGAAGTGTTGGACCAGATCGGCCTGCTAGACAATGAGTACTTTATGTACTCCGAGGAGATCGACCTTTGCTACCGCATTCGGCGCGGCGGCTGGACCATCCACTGGGTTCCTCAGGCAGAAGTCGTGCACTATGGCGGACAGAGTACGCGGCTGGTCGCCGCCGAGATGTTTCTGCAACTTTATCGAGGCAAACTGCTCTACTTCCGCAAGAATTCCGGCCGGGCCTCCGCCGCCGTCTATAAGGTGATGCTCGGTTTTGCCTCAGCCATGCGGCTCCTGCTCGCGCCACTGGCCCTGCTCCAGCAGCCGGAACAACGGCGTCTCAACTTTACCCTGGCCCGGCGCTATGGAGAGCTGCTTCAACGTCTGCCGAGAATGTAATCCCCGGCCCGCGGAGCGCGCGCCTCCCCATTGTTTCCACCGCTACTGTAAGAGCCCCTGTAAGTTCGAACGCCTACATTTTACTTACCTGGCGGAACCCGCAAGTTCCGAACGGTAGGGCTTGTCACCCGTACAGACAGAGTTTGAAATCAGTAAATCAGGGAGCGTCGATGGACATTCACGCATACATTGCTCCACTACGGAAATGGTGGTGGCTCATCGCAGCCGCTACAGTCGTTGCCGCGCTCGGCAGCTTCCTATCGGTGCGCAACCAGCCCGATATGTATCGCTCGCAAGCCACGTTGCTCGTGGGCAGCACCATCGAAGACCCCAACCCCTCCGGCGGGCAGCTGGCTGCCGTCGAACAGCTGGCAGCCAACTACGCTGACATCGCCCAACGCCAGCCGGTGCGCGAAGCAGTCATGGAAGAACTCGGGCTGAACTCGCTGCCCGGCTACGCCGTCACCCCGCTGCCGCGCACGCAATTGATGATCGTCAACGTCAACGATACTAACCCCGAGCGCGCCCAGGCAGTGGCCAATGCGCTGGCCCAGCAACTGGTGCAGCTCAGCCCCAGCGGCTCTTCGTCCGAGGATGCCGAACGGGAAGCGTTTATCGACGCGCAGCTGGACGATCTGCAAACGCAGATTGAAGAAACCGATGCTGAAATAGAAGCCAAACAACAGGAGCTGGGCTCGCTCTTCAGCGCGCAGGAGATCAACGAAACGCAGGCAGAAATCTCGGCGCTGCAGGCCAAGCGCAACTCGCTCCAGAACAATTTCGCGTCGCTTCTGGCCAACACCAGCAGTGGTGCGCTAAACCGCCTGACGATAATCGAACCGGCCAACCTGCCCCGCTCTCCGGTGGATCCGCGCCACGAGCTTACAATCCTCATCGCCGCCGTCGTCGGTATGGTTCTGGCGGGCGGGGCCGCCTATGGCCTGGAATTCCTGGACGACACCATCCAATCCCCCGAAGACGCCGAGCGCTATGCCCAGGATGCCACCACCGTAACCATCGCCGGCATAGAGTTCGATGAGGACGAGAGCCGCCTGATCACACATGCCCAGCCACGCTCACCACATGCCGAAGCGTTCCGCATCTTGCGCACCGCCATCCACTATGCCAGAAAAGAAGAGCGCCAGCGCCTCTTATTGATCACCAGCCCGCGGGCCGGCGACGGCAAGAGCCTCATCGCCGCCAACCTCGCCGTGGTTCTGGCCCAATCCGGGCTGCGCGTCTTGCTGGTCGACGCCGACCTGCGCCGCTCAGTGCAACACGATATTTTCAGGCTGAACAATGACGTCGGCCTCTCCGATCTGCTCCTGGGAGACAGGGAGCTGGAGAGCAACGGGCGAAAGAGCACAGAAATGGAGCGGTCCACCGGGATCGAAAACCTGTGGGTGATGACCAGCGGCGACTACCCTGCCAACCCCTCTGAACTGCTGGGCTCCTCGGTGATGAGACTGATTCTCTCCACGCTGGAGCAACGTTTCGACTATGTGATCATCGATAGCCCCCCTTGCCTCGCCGTCACCGATCCTGTCGTGCTCAGCACGCAGGTGGACGCGGTGTTCGTCGTCGTGAAGGCCGGGTCCACCCGGCGCAAAGAGTTACAGGAGACGGTCAAGCGTCTGAACAGCGTGGGTAACAAAGTGCGCGGGATCATCCTCAACCACAGCAAGCGGGTGGACGCTCACTACTACTACGTCGAGACTTACTACCACCAACGTGCTGAGAAATCGGGCCGGGCCAAATGGCTGACGACCTACTTCAATGGCAGCGGGGAGAAGGCGCGCGACGCCGAGGCAGAGCGACCCGCCGGCGAGGAATAATCCTGGTGCGGCGCGAGTGTCGGGCCGCATCGCCCATAGCGTCTTTGCCGCGTCTCCCGTAAAGAAGCCGGCCTCAAACCGTCAACCGCCTGACCAGGAGGATGACCTGATTATGCAAAACGCGCCCACCCTACGCGACACGTTATCAGCTCCTCGACAGCGCCTGCTGTCACTCGGGCAGAGCACCGTGGCACAGGTGTTGCTCCTGACCGTTATCACCTTATTGGCCTCTGCGCTCCGCTTCTTCAGATTGGGCGCCTGGAGCTTCTGGGGAGATGAGTGGATCTCCGTCAGACGAGCCACAACAGAGTTCGAAGGTCTACTAAACATCCAGCCTCTTTCCCGAATCACAACCGCTCTGGCGCTGGATTGGTTAGGCATCAGCGAGTGGAGCGCGAGGGTAGGTCCCGCCATTTTCGGTGTGCTCACGGTCGTACTGTTGTACATCCTCGCCCGCGAGATGTTCGGCTCTACGACCGCCCTGGTCGCCAGCCTGCTGCTGGCCATCAACCCCTGGCACCTTTACTGGTCGCAGAACGCCCGCTTCTACACGGCGCTGTTACTCTTCTTCACGCTGGCGCTCTTTTTCTTCTACATGGGATTCGAACGCGACCGCCCCCTGTATCTTCTGGCCTCCCTCTTCTTTCTGGGCCTCGCCGTCCAGGAACGACATCTGGCTGCCTTCCTGGGACCGATCGCCGTCTTCTACGTACTGCTTCTATTCCTGCTGCGTTTCGAGCGGCCCAAAGGCTTCCGCCTGCGCAACCTGGCCCTCTTCTTCGGTCCCGGCATCCTTGCCGGAGCCTGGCTGGCCTATTCCGCCCTTATCGTTCGAGGCTCGCAGTGGGACACAACGTTTGCCTTCATCAATAACAATCCCATCTGGCTTCTGGGGGGCGTTGTTTTCTACATCACCATCCCTGTCGTCTCTCTGGCAGCCTTCGCGGCGCTCCACCTGCTGAAGAACAAGAGTCGCGCAGGGCTGCTGCTGACGCTTACCGCCGTCGTCCCGCTGGCCAGCATCCTGGTCCTTTCCCTCTTCCTGTATACGGCAAACCGCTACGTCTTTATCTCGCTGACGAGCATCATCCTTCTGGCAGCCGTCGGAGCCAGAGAGCTGATCGCCCGCATGCCGCGCGACGGCCGGCTGTTAGCCTATGGCGCGGCGCTCATCCTGCTGATCGCGCCGCTGGGCGACAATCTACTTTACTTCCAGTACCAGAACGGAAACCGCGATGACTGGAAAGGGGCGTTCGAGTTGATCAAGGCGCGCATGGAGTCCGGCGACCGCGTGGCGTCCACCAAGAGTGACCTGGCCGATTTCTACATACAAGACGAAACCATGTCCATGCAATATTTCAACTCGCGGATTGACGAGATCGCAGCCAGCGAGGATCGTATATGGTTCGTGCTTGACCTGACCGCGCCGGGAAAAACGCCCGAGCTCACCCGCTGGGTGCGTCGCAACGCCGACCTTGTCGCCACGCGCGATGTCACGGTCCAGGCGCGTACCTTCCCCCTACATATCTACCTCTATGAAGGGGCCGACGCGCAGAGCACTGCAATCACGTCTCCGTAAGTCCATCGCAGTTAACATCGATCGTTCAGGCGCACCTGGAGGGCAGACGCCGTCCAGATATCCACTTTACCGTAACGTAATACAGCCTGTAAGGTCATTTCACTATACTTCTTGGCGTTCCAGCGACCGAACAGGGCGCATACAGTAGGATCCACGCCAGGCCGGGGAGCTTGTTGGCGAGGGATTATTTTCAGGCAATGTAGCGATACCCCGGGGCTGTCAGCCCGGACAATATAGATGACCTGGATGCTTCACAAACAGATCCAGGGCGAGCGAGCAAGGCAAATGTCTTCAACAACCGAAATACGCGCACGAACGCCGGCAGACGAACGCAGGTTCTATCTGGTCCTCTCCGTTGTCGGCACGGTGGCCCTGGGTAGTACGCTTCGCCTTTACGGGCTGGGAGATTGGAGCTTCTGGATTGAAGAACACCACTCTCTAAGGCACGCAGCGAACATGACGTCTCTTCAAGACGTGCTAACCTCGATGCGCCCCGTCTTCTCTCTGCTTCTCAAGCCGGTTCTGGCCCTGTTTGGTGTCAGCGAATGGTCCGCTCGCCTCGTTCCGGCGATCGCAGGCACAGCGACCATCCCCTATCTCTTCTGGGAAGTCAGGCGCCTGTTCGGCACGCGGACGGCAGTCATCGCCGCGCTGTTGTTGGCCATCGCCCCCTGGCACATTTACTGGTCACAGAACGCCCGCTTCTACACTCTGCTCCTGCTCCTGTCCACTGCCTCCCTGCTCTCATTCTATCGCGCGCTGGAGAATGATAGCCTGCCTTATCTCGCGCTGGCCTTCGTCACCTTCGCCCTGAGCGTAGCCACCCATATGTTGGGCGCCTTGCTCTTACCCGTCCTCATTGCCTATTTCATCCTACTCAAACTGTTGCGCTACGAGCTGCCCCGCGGCTATCGTCTCAGATACCTGCTCGTCTTCATTTTGTTGCCCCTCCTCGCCTATCTTCTGATGGAACTGGTTCGGGCCATTCTGGGCGAACGCGCTATAGTCGCCGACCTCATAGGCCGTTTCATGAAAGGCTCGCCGCGACAATCGTTCGGCGGATATTCCAGCCCCTATGGCACCATCGCCAACACCCTCTACTATATTGGCACGCCGCTGGCCCTCTTCAGCATTACCGGCGCCCTCATGCTCTTCTGGCGCAAGAGTCGGGCCGGCCTGCTTGTCTCCGTGGGAGCCTTCGTCCCCTTCGGTATCATCGTCGCCCTGACGCCCTTCGCCACCGTGTCCAACCGCTACGCCTTCATGACCCTTGCCTTCTGGATCGTGTTAGCGGCGGTCGCCATGCACAGGCTGTACAGGCAGGCCCGCCGCTCGCGATTCGGGGTAAGCGCCCTTATCCTTGCCGGCATCGTCCTCCTGCTGTTCAAGGATATGGCGGTCAAAGACATCGTCTACTACGCCTCGACCAACCTCCCCTTCCGCGTGTTCACGCTCCTGCTGGTTGGCGTCATTGCGCCGGTCTCCGTCTACCTGGCGACACGGCCCGAACCGCATCGCCATCGAACAACAGTCCGTCTGGTCGCCTTTGTACTCATTCTGCCCCTTTTGCACGCCATCCTCGCCGACACCCTTTACTACGCCTTCCAGGACGGGCACAGGAACAACTGGAAAGCGGTAGTCGACGCGGTTGCAGATTATCCGGATTCGCCCAATCTGATCGTTACCTCATCACCCACGTTGGCCTCTTACTACCTCCCAGAGCAGACGTTTTCGCCACAACACATCGGCGATGTAAGTCTGGAACAGCTCTTCCAGGAAGAACCACGCTTCTGGGTCTTAGAAGACCACGGCTTCGACCGCGCCGAGAGCGCCGAATTCGCCGGCTGGCAGGGGGAGCATTGCACGTTGGTGCGGCAGGCAGACCATTTTGTGGCGGGCCGCAACTGGCGAACGCGCGCCTATCTCTGTTCAAACCTGGCTCATGTTGAAGGCTGACGCAGCCGCCGGCCTTTGAAAACAAAGGGCAGCAACTGACCGGCGCGCGGTCGCTTCCGGCTGCCTGGCACGCCCCCTGGAACGCAAGTGAATCCGCGCGGCGCATTGCGCTCCCTCCGTCGTAATGCAGCTTGTAAGGTACCTTCTCTATGCTGTCTCTACATTAGCGAACGAACAGGCGTTTACAGAAAAGAAGGGTTCGCGTGTCCGGTGAGTGGTGCTGCTGGGGAAAGCACGTTCCAGGCGCACTGAGTGGGAGACAGGGAATCATGAAAATTCTAATGATTGCGCCTCAGCCTTTTTTTGAACCGCGCGGCACGCCAATCAGCATCTACCAACGGCTGAACGGTCTCTCGATGCTGGGCCACGAGGTTGATCTACTCACCATCCACATCGGTATGGACGTAGACATCCCCGGCGTCCGCATCCAGCGCACGATGCCCATCTCCTTCATAAAGAACATACCGATTGGGCCCTCGGCGGCAAAGCTCTTCCTCGACATCTTGCTCTTCTTCAAGGCCTTTCGCGTTCTCCTCAGGAATCGTTACGACGCAGTCCATTCACACGAAGAAGCCGCGTTCTTCGCCATGATTCTGGCCAAGATTTTCCGCGTTCCGCACGTCTATGACATGCACTCCAGCCTGCCCAAGCAGCTGGAGAACTTCAAGTTCGGCAACGGGCGCTTCTTCATCCGCCTGTTCAAAGCCCTGGAAGGGGCCGTTATGCGCAGTTGCGACGTCGCCATGTCCGTCGGCGTAGACCTTGAAGACTACGTAAAGGAAAATTATCCCACGACCAACCACATTCGCGTGGAGAACACAGCCGTCCACAATAACATGCCCGTGAACGAGCAAAAGGCGCGGCAATTGCGCTGCGATCTGGGCCTGGATGAAGATCGCTTTATCGTCGCTTATACCGGAAATTTCGAACAATACCAGGGCATTGACCTCGTGCTCCAGGCGGCTCAAAAGCTCATCGAGGAGACCCCTGCACTTGCCATCCTCCTTGTCGGAGGCAATCCCGAGCAGATCGTGCAGCGCGAGGCCGAAGTCCGGGAAATGGGACTTTCAGAACACGTCATCTTCACAGGGACGGTGCCCCTGATGGACTCCCTGCTCTACCTGCACATCGCCGACGTGCTGGTTTCGCCGCGGACGGAAGGCCTCTCCATTCCGCTAAAGATTTACTCTTATCTGTACGCCGGCAAGCCTACGTTGGCCACGAATATCTACGCGCATACGCAACTGCTCACGGACGACATGGCCATGCTTGTCGATCCCACGCCGCAGGGGGTGTTCGACGGGCTACAACAGTTGATTTCCAGCGCACAATTGCGCCACCGTCTGGCCGAAAACGCGTATAATTTCGCCAGCGAAACGTACTCAATGGACAGTTATCTGGCCAAATTGGAAGAGGCTTACGATTCGATCAACGTTTCCACGCAGGTTGATGAGCTGGCGCCAAGCGTCACAAAGAGTAAAACGCGCTCAGCTCTCTCGTAAGGGAGCAAGGCACCGCACAATTGGCCAGGCACGAACATTGCACCTATCCGCGCGCATTCTATGTATCGAGACCTAGAAGCACTAACACGACAACAATACGACGTGGTCGTCGTGGGCGGCGGCATTTACGGCGCGTGCATCGCCTGGGATGCCACCCTGCGTGGCCTGTCCGCGGCCCTCATCGAGCAGAAAGATTTCGGCCACGCCACGTCTGCCAACAGCCACAAGGTCGTTCACGGCGGCCTGCGCTATCTGCAGCACGCCGACCTGAAACGCATGCGCGAGTCGATTCGCGAGCGCACCAATCTCATGCGCATCGCGCCCCACCTCGTGCACCCGTTGCCGTGCATCATGCCCACCTACGGCCATCTGATGAAAGGGCGCGAGATGATGGCCATGGCCCTCTTCCTAAACGACCTGATCAGCTACGACCGCAACCGGCTTGACGATCCCCAGAAAGTGATCCCCGGAGGCAAGGTTATTTCCCGAGAGGAGTGCCTGGCTCTGTTGCCGGGCATCGATCCCGGCGGCCTCACCGGCGGCGCTGTGTGGTACGATGCCCAGATGTATAACTCCGAGCGTCTGACGCTGGCCTTCGTGCGCTCCGCTGCAGAGGGCGGCGCGACGGTTGCCAACTATCTAAAAGCCACCGGCCTGATCTGGGAAGACGGGCGGGTCGCCGGCGTCCAGGCTGTTGATCAACTGTCAGAGCAGGCCGGCAGGTCCCTGGACATACGCGGTCGCATCGTGATCAACGCCACCGGCCCCTGGATCGATGCCCTCTTGCGCGAGTTTGGCGTCGAGGGCGATGGCGTGCAATTAGGCATCCGGCTGGCAAAGGGCGTCAGCATCGCCACCAGAGAGATTTTCCCGCAAACAGCAGCCGGGTTATCCGGCCGTAGCGGGCTCAACGGCGCCACCGACGAAGATCGCCTCTTCTTTATCACCCCGTGGCACGGGCGCTCTATCATCGGCACCACCTACACGCTCTACGAACAACATCCGGACAACATGACCGTCACCGTTGACGACGTGCGAGAAGTGCTGGAGCAGGTCAACGCCGTCTATCCGCCGGCGAAGCTGA
This sequence comes from Chloroflexota bacterium, assembly GCA_048620455.1. Taxonomy (GTDB): domain Bacteria; phylum Chloroflexota; class Anaerolineae; order Promineifilales; family Promineifilaceae; genus JAAYYY01. The sequence goes on from JBMCFH010000069.1 coordinate 13,969, forward strand.
CGTTGGATGACGTCTCTTACGTCTTTTGCGGCCTGCTACCGGCAAGCAACGTGAACGAAGAGACAGGGGCCGTGAAGCGCGCGGGCCATTACCAGATCCGCGATCACGCTGCGGCAGGGCTGCCCGGCCTCCTCTCCGTGTTGGGCGTCAAGTACACAACCGCGCGTGACGTGGCCGAGAAAGTGGTCACCCGCGTGCTGGACATGCTGCAACGACCGGCGCCACCCACGTGCTCCGACAAAACCCCGCTGCACGGCGGCGATATCGACGAGTTTGAAACGTTTGTGACCGAGGAAGTGGCAAAGAACAGGCTCAATCTGCCGCCCGAGCAGTTGCAGCCAATCCTTTATAATTACGGCAGCGCCTACCCGCGCTTGCTCGACTACCTGGACCGCAAAGGGACCATGGACGGCGACTCTACCAGCTACGACGCGCTACTACAGGCGCAAACCCGCTACGCCGTTCACGAAGAAATGGCCCAACGTCTGGACGACGTCATCTTCCGCCGCACCGAGCTGCACGTGGACGATGCACTCGACGAATCCTGTCTGGCCCTCTGTGCCCGAACCATGGCCCAAGAAGCGGGATGGAGCGCCGAGCGCGAGCAGGCGGAACTTGACCGCGTAAAAGCCGCTATTGAGGCCATGCCCGGTCTAACCCTGCAACAAAGGACGTGATACGATTATGGAGACACCCTGGCCGGTTAAGCTGTTCAAGAAATCGATTCTGAAGCAAATCAAGTATCGCAAGATGCTTGCCGCTTTGGGTCCCACCGAGGGCAAACAGATCCTGGAAATCGGCTCCGATAACGGCGTTTTCAGCTACCTCTTTCGCCAACAGGGCGGGCAGTGGAAAAGCGCCGACCTGGACCAACGCAGCATCGATGCCATCAGAGAATTGGTCAAGACCGATGTCTACAGCATCGAGGATGGCGGGCCTCTGCCCTTTGAGGACGACGAGTTCGACATCGTCATCATCGTGGACATTATCGAGCACCTGCACGACGACGACGCCTTTGTCAGGGAAATCTACCGCGTGCTGCGGCCTGGCGGCGATCTCATCGTGAACGCGCCCCACGTAAAAACGAACAGCCTTCTGGCGCGCTTTCGCCAGCTCATTGGCCTCACAGAAGACAGCCACGGACACGTGCGTCCCGGCTACACGTCGGAGGGGCTGCGCCGGCTACTCGGCGACCAGTTCACCATGTTATCATACGACACGCACACGAAGTTTTTCTCTAAATTCGCCGACACCATGATGGTGATCGGCCTCTCCCTGCTCAAACGCAACAAGACCGAAGAAACATCGGGGCGCGGCATCCTCGTCACCGGCAGCGATATCAAACGCTATCAGCGCATGTTTACCATCTATTCGCTGCTCTACCCCTTCGTCTGGTTGTTCTCATCGTTAGATAACCTTCTCTTCTTCCGCAGCGGCTACATGCTCATCGCGGAAGCACGCAGCAATAAAGAAGTCGCGCCACAGCAGGAACGGCAACAATTGAGCGCCAATTCTGTCGCGTCGCTTAGC
>JBMCFH010000070.1:0-15492 GCA_048620455.1 Chloroflexota bacterium
GCCTGGACCTACTGCGGCTGGACTTCGCTTGGCCGGGCCTGGACCTACTGCGGCTGGACTTCGCTTGGCCGGGCCTGGACCTACTGCGGCTAGACTTCGCTTGGCCGGGCCTGGACCTGCTGCGGCTAGACTTCGTTTGGCCGGGCCTGGACCTACCGCGGCTGGACGTTTCAGCCGGATACTCAATTTCTTAGCGCGCCGGGCGGTTGAGTAGGACGCGCAGGGCGAAATGGGGGAGGGCCAGCATGCGGCGCCAGCGCCACGGCTCGTGCAGCAGGCGGTGTAGCCATTCCAGTCCCAGGCGCTGCCAGGGGCGCGGCGCGCGGATGGCGCGACCCGTCACGAAGTCGAGGGCGCCGCCGACGCCGAGGGCCAGGCGCACGTCCCTCAGCGCGTGGCGGTTGCGGGCAATCCATTTGTCCTGTCGCGGCGCGCCATAGGCCACGTAGAGCACGCGGGCGCCGCTGTCGTTGATGCGCGCCACGATGTCGTCATTTTCGGCCGGATCCGGCGAGCCGGCGTACGTTCCGGCAATGTTCAGACCCGCATAACGGGCGCGGAATATCTCGCCTGCTTCCTCAGCCACACCGGGCGCTGCTCCCAGCAGGAATAGGGGCCAGCCTTCCTGCGCCGCTTGCCGCGCCAGGTGGTAAACCAGTTCAGATCCCGGCACGCGTTCGGGCAACGGCTGCCCATAGCGCCGCGCCGCGTAGAGCAGACCCACGCCGTCAGGCAGACAAAGATCGGCTTCGCGCAGGACCTTCAGGAAATGCGCGTCCCGCTGCGCCGTCATCACAAACTCAGGGTTTACCGTGGCGATCTGGTGCAGGCGCGGCTCTTGCATAAAGGCGCGCGCAAGCTGCACGGTGTCTTCCATGGTCACCGGATGGATGGGAACGCCCAGAATCGGCAGCGGACGGGGCGGGCGGATGGTCACGTCGCTCATGCGTGCGCTGTTCTCGCCATACCCGCGGCCTCTTCCAACGCATCCAGCGCCTCGCGCGCGGCGCGCTGCCAGGAGAAGCGACGGACGTTGTCCAGACCGGCGGTAACCAGCTCCCGGCGCAGCGCCGCGTCTTCGACCAGGCGACGAATTCCGCCGCCGATCGCTTCCGTATCGCGGGCGTCTACCAACAAGGCGGCGTCTCCGGCTACTTCGGGCAATGAACTGTTGTCGGCGCACAGTACCGCTGTGGCGCAGGCCTGGGCCTCCAGAACGGGAAAGCCAAACCCTTCATACAGAGAGGGGAAAAGCAGGGCGGTGGCGCCGCTGAGAAGCGCGGCCTTATCTTCGGCTGCGACGTAGCCGGTCAGGCGCACGCGCGAGGCGACCTCTGGCGGTAGCGTTTCGATGTGGGCCAGGATGGGCTGGGCCAGCCAGCCGGGTTTGCCCGCCAGCACCAGTTGCTGGCGGACGCCGCTGGCGGCGAATGCGTCCAGCAGGCGCACGATGTTCTTGCGCGGTTGCAGCGTGCCCAGATAGAGGAGATAGGGCGGTTCTATCGCATAATGCTCCAACGCAGCGGTGATGACCGCCTGCTCGCGCACCGGCTGCAGATCTGGATCGACGCCGGGGTGGACGACGGTGACTTTTTCCAGGGGCGTCCCGTAAAGTCGGGCCAGATCGTCTCTGGTGGCCTGCGAATCGGCCAGGACGCGGCGGCTGCGGCGCGCGTTGTGACGCGTGCTCCAGTTGAGATAGGCGACCTGGAAGCGAGTATGCGCTTCAGGAAAGTAACGGTAGCCCAGATCGTGGATGGTGGCTGCCGCCGCGCCAGAGTAAGCAACGGGGATGACGTGCGCCGGTGTAAAGAAGAGATCCGGCGGTCGCCGGCGTAGCTCCCAACCGAGGCGCAGATGTGTCCACAGACGAGGCCAGGGGATGATCACGGTTTCCGCCCGCGAGCCGGGCGGTAAAAAATCAGACGGGGGATCGCCGTCGAAATAGAGGCGCACCTGGTGCTCGCGTTCTTCGGCGAAGGGGATGAGTTCGCGCAGAAGATAGTAGGCGTAACCTTCGGTGCCTGTGCGTTGGGCTCTGATTGCCCGGCTGGCATCTATGCCAATGAGCATAATCTGTTTCGTGCGGCGATAGCGGCGCGCGTTATTCAATCAGGTCCAGACAGGTATCGTCTTCAATGACCAGAAAGTCCAGGGCCACCCAGCCTTCGGCGCGCGTGATGCTGGCGCGCACCCGCACCCAAGACACGCCGCCGGACTCCACCGCGGGTTCTTCCAGTAGCGACACGATCTCCTCTTCTTGCAGAACCTGAATTTCCTCGCCGCCCGGTTCCTCGCGCAGGTTCAGGCCGCTTTCGCCGGTGCCGCGAACGATGGCGCGGCAGACGCGCGGGGTGGGTGTGATGGTCGGCGCGTTGGGATCGGGCGTTGCCGTTGGCGTTTCGGTCGGCGGCAGACTGGAGAGTGTGGCTGTGGGCGTGGGAACGCCTTCGATTTCCTCTCCTGCCTCCACCGCCAGTTCCTGCAAATTCTGTTGGCGGTCGTAGAGCAGGAGGCCAATGGCGCCCAGAAAGAGCAGGGCCGCCGCGATCAGAGTGAAGCTGGCGCGGCGCAAAATCGCCTCGCGCTCCAGGGTGTAGAATCGCGCGCCGCCGCGACGAATGTCACGGTAGGTGATCAGGGCCGCTACGAAGGCCAGTATCGTCAGAAGGACGGGGAGAAAAATTCCACTCATGCCTGGTCCAGGGACAGCTCGGCTGCCGACAGGGGTCCGCGGCGCACAATGCGCGGTGGGGTCGTGGTGCAATCGACGATGGTCGAGGGCACGCCATGCTCAACCTGCCCACCGTCCACGATGGCTGCCACGCGCCCACCCAGGGCGGCCAACGCTTCCTGAGCGTTACACGCAGGCGCTTCGCCGGAACGGTTGGCGCTGGTGGTGGCTACCGCGCCACCGGCCTGGCGAATGATGGCTCGCGCGATATCGCTGTCTGGCAGGCGTAAGGCGACGTTCTCGTTGGGAGATAGGCTGGGTGGCAGCTCGGGCCGGCGGGGAACGATGAGGGTTAGCGCGCCGGGCCAAAAACGTTGCATGAGGGAGCGGGCGACGGCGGGGAGGGAGCGGGCGACCTTGTCTGCGTCGGCGATATCCCCCAACAAGATGGGGATCCCCTTGCTCAGGGGCCGTTCCTTAACATCGTATAAATTTTTGATCGCCGTCTCCTCAAAAGCGCTGACTCCGACACCGTAGAGGGTGTCAGTGGGGAAAACAACCAGTTGGCCTGCTTTTAGCAAGGCCGCCGCATTTTCCAGTGCGCCGGAGGCGGCGGCTGGTATGACCTCTGTCTTCATTCCGTCAGGTTCTAATGGTGATTATGCGGTCGTGCCCGCCGTAATCGGGTATCACAGTAACTCGGGCGGCGGGGAATACAGATTGCGCCAGATCCCGGGCGGCCGGGCCCTGGCGCCAGCCGATCTCCAGAAAAATGGCGCCGCCCGGTTCAAGCCGGGTGCGAGCCTGGTATAGCAGATGGCGAATAGAGTCAAGGCCATCCGGTCCACCACGCAGCGCCCCGGCGGGTTCGTACCATTTTACCCCATCGTCGATAGCCGTCCACTCCTCGTCCGTAATGTAGGGCAGGTTGGCCACGATCAGATGTGGCCAGCGGCTCACGGGGGCCAGCAGGGATCCCTGCAGGAAGGTGACCCGGCCTTTCTCCCCGCTCCGCCCGGCAACGCGGTGGCGTCTGGCGTTCTCGCGCGCCACCATCAGCGCCGCCGCCGAAACGTCGATAGCCAGGATCGTGGCCCGCGGCAGGCGTCGCGCCAAAGTCACGGCAATACAACCGCTGCCCGTACCCACGTCTACGATACGCCGCGCCTCACTTTCCTCAGCCCAGGCGATGGCCTGCTCGACCAGCAGCTCCGTTTCCGGGCGCGGGATGAGCACGTCGGGCGTTACCTTAAAGGACAGACCGTAGAATGGGGCTTCGCCGATAATGTAGGGAATGGGCTCCTGCTTTGCCGCCCGTGACACCAGCGCGCGAAGGGCCGTTTCTTCATCCTTTTCCAACAATCGCTCGGGGTGCGCCGCCAGATAGCTGTGTTCCACGCCCAACACATATTGCAGTAACAGCCTGGCGTCTCCCGCCGCCGTAGGCGATCCTTGTAATTGGTGGCGGGCCCAGGCAAGAGCATCCTGGATGGTCATGGGGGGGTGGGGATTGGAGAGTGGAGATCAGGGATTAGAGATTGGAGATTAGAGGCTGGAGATTGGAGACTGGAGGCTGGAGATTGGATGTCACTGGTGGACGCCGATAGGTGCTGATGAAAAATCTCAGACTACGTGTCCAGCGCCACAGTGCCAACCGCGGCTGATCTCCAATCAACCAATCTCCACTCTACGCGCCGGAACAAACTCGCGCTGTTCCAGATACTCCAGAATCTGTTGCGCGCTTTCCTGGGGTGTCTGGCGGTCGGTGCGCACGTGGATGTCGGGGCGCGTGGGGGCTTCGAAGGGGTCGGAAATACCGGTGAAGTTTTCAATTTCACCGGCGATTGCCTTTTCGTATAGGCCTTTTACGTCCCGTTCCTTGACTACCTCCAGAGGGGCATCGATAAAGACTTCCATGAAGTTGGTCGTTTCTTCGCGCACTTTGTCGCGCACCGCCTGATACGGGGAGATGAAGGAGCAGATGCAGGCGATACCGTTGCGCGAGAGCAATTTGGCGACGAAGGTCACACGCTCGATGTTCTTGTCACGATCTTCCTTGGTGAAACCGAGGTCGCGCGTCAGGCTCTCGCGGACCACGTCGCCGTCCAGGCGCTCTACCTTCAATCCTCGCTTCTTAAGTTCGTCTACCAGAATGTGGGCAATCGTCGTTTTACCGGCGCCTGAGAGGCCCGTCATCCACACGACAAAGCCTGGGTGTGAGTGATTGTCGTTCATAATCCTTCCATCAATAAAGACATCCGATTTTTTGGAAAAATCGGATGTCTCATCCTAAAGTTGGTTTATCGTCCTAATTCCCACCGTTGTTCAGGATAATCTGGTCAGGCCGCACGTAACCACGACGGATCAGATAATCCAGAATACGGCGCGCATTTTCCTCGGCGCTGTATAGCACCGTGTCCAGCTTGATCTCCGGGTGCAGCGGAGGCTCGTAAGGGTCGTCGACGCCGGTGAAGCCGGTAATCTCCCCGCGCCGTGCCTTGGCGTAGAGGCCCTTCGTATCGCGCTGCTCGCACACCTCAATGGGCGTGTCCACGAACACTTCCACGTAATGCTCCTTGCCCACGGTATTGCGCACGTCGTTACGCGTGGCGCGGTAAGGGCTGACGGCGGCGCAGATAACCAGACCGCCGTGGCGCACGATTTCGGAGGCTACAAAGCCCATACGCCGTACGTTGTCGTCGCGATCCTCTTTGCTGAAGCCCAGCCCTTCTGAAAAGTGGGTGCGCACGGCGTCGCCGTCCAGCAGCGTCACCTGCCGCCCGTGCTCCTGCAACAGAGTCGTGAGAATAGACGCGGTCGTGGACTTCCCGGCGTTGGTTAGACCGGTGAACCACACGCAGACGCCCTGTTTGAAACGGGGCGGGTGAGTTTCTGCCAGGATCTGGGCCACCTCGGGGCGCGTGAACCACTGCGGCAACGGCCGGCCGTTCTGCAGATACTCCTCGCGGACCTGAGTGCCGGAAATGGAAGCGGTGCGCGCCTGGTCCGGCACCTTAGTGACCTCCTCATACCGCTCTTCGTCGGGGAGGTAGACCAGCATGCGGAAGGGCACGACCTTGACGCCGATTTCGTCGCTGTGCTTCTGGCATAGTTCCTGCGCCTCGTATGGTCCGTAGAAGGGATTGCCTTGCGAGTCATCACCAGGCCCGGCGTGGTCGCGACCCACAATGAAGTGGTTCGCGCCGTAGTTGCGGCGGATGATGGCGTGCCACAGGGCTTCACGCGGGCCGCCCATGCGCATCGCCAGGGGCAGCAATCCTACCAGCACGCGGTCGGGATCGTAGTAGCGGCTGGCCAATGCCTTGTAGGTGCGCACGCGGGTGTAATGGTCCACGTCGCCCGGCTTGGTCATGCCCACCGATGGGTGCAGCAGAAGCACGCCGTCAACCTCTTGCGTGGCTCGTTTGGTTAATTCCTCGTGGACGCGGTGCAGCGGGTTGCGCGTCTGGAAGGCGACCACGTTGCTGTGCCCGAATGACTCCAGCCGTTGGCGAGTCTGGCGCGGTGTCAGGCGCAGGTCAATGAAGTCGTAATGTTTGGGTGTCTGGATCACTTCCAGCTTGCCGGAGACATTGTATTTACCCCAGCGGTGCATTTCGGCGATCAGCGGGTGGCGCAAATCGTGCTTGCCGAACACCTTCTGCGCTTCTTCTTCCAGATCCCACTCGTAAATTTCCTCGACGGTCATGATGGCGAGGACGTCGTTTTTCTCATCGCGCAGGGCGATTTCCTGATCGAGCCTGACGTCTTCGTCCTCGTCAACCGTGAGGGTAATGGGCATGGGGAACAGGTGCCCGCTCTCCAGGCGCATTTCGTTCAGCACGCGCTGGTAATCTGCCTGGCCCATAAAGCGGTCCAGCGGCGAATATCCGCCCACGGCCAACAGTTCCAAATCGCACGTACTGCGGCGGGAGAGTTGGATCGATGGCAGTTCGTTGGCGTATGCTTTGCGTTCTTCGACGGCCTGCGGCGGGACCATCAGTTCGACCAGTTGGCCGCCGTAGGGGGGGACAAGTTTGCTTGCCTCCTTGACTGTGCTCATGTACTCCTCCAATTGAAATTGCGCGTGGCTCCCTGGGTGAATCGTTGCCAGGGGAATGAGCTCGCTGCCCTGTCACACTATCGTTCTTATTCGCTATTCTTCAAAAAAAAGAGCATCGCGATGCAATGCTTTCGCTATTGTATGGTAACGTCGTTCCTCGACAAGTATAATGCAGAATAATCTTGTAATTGGAATCTTTCTCCTCTCTTAATTCTGCTGCAGGAGTCATTATAGCGGCGCCATATGTCACCTTTTCTTACTAAGAACCATCTGCCGGGCGGAATGTGGAAATGGCAGATCGGCTTCTTCACTGTGGGCGCCGTGTTGCTCCTCGTTTTGGCCGCCGCGCGCGACTGGCCCGCCGCCATCGAGAGTGTGGATGTGGAGCAGACGCGGTTGAACGTCGCGCTGGCGCCGCTGTCGGCCGACCGGCCCTTCATTCAGGAGTTCCAGGCGGAGCATAACGGCCTCGTGGAGGTCGAGTTGATCCTGGCGCGGTTGTCTGAGGAGCGCGGCGGGCAGGTGATCGTGCGCCTCCACGACGAGGACGGACGGCTGGTGGCTGACGAGGCGTGGCGGGCGTCGTCTCTGCGTCACAACCAGATCCTCACCTTACGCTTCGCGCCGCAGCGCGCATCGGCCGGGCAGCGTTATACGCTGTCTCTAGAAGGCACTGACGAGCCGCCTTTTTCCTTCTGGGGCTATGACGCGGACGTGTACGCTGGCGGCGCCCTGAGAGGCCCTGACACCTCCGTCGAGGATTTGCGCCTGGTTACCCGCTATCGGCTCTTGCCCGCCGACGCGGCGCGCATTGCGGCTGCCGGGCTGTGGCAAGGGAGTGGCGTGCTACTGCTGGCGCTGGTCCTGGTCCTGATGCCGGGCGTGTTGCTGCTCTTGCTGCTGAGGCGAGAGTGGGAGTCATGGGACGCCGCCGCCTGGTGGGGCGTGGCCCTGGCGCTTGGTTCTGGCGTCTGGCCCCTGCTGTGGTACTGGTTGACGGTCGCCGGCGGACGCTGGCGAGGCTGGTCGCTCGCCGCCCTACTGATCGCAGGGTGGCTGACAGCCCTGATCCTGTGGTGGCCGAAGAAACGGGCGCCCGGCAAGCGTCTTTTCTATGTGCACATTCCGCTCGCTCTGATCTTCCTTTCGGCGCTGGCCCTGCGCCTGCTGGCAGTGCGCGACCTGTCGTTCCCACCGTGGGTCGATTCCACCCGTCACGCTCTGATTACACAGGTAATGGCCGGGGACGGGCAGATCGTGCGTGACTATTTCCCATACTTACCCGTCGAGCAGTTCCCCTATCATTTCGGCTTCCACACGCTCTCGGCCGGTTTGCTTCTGCTCGGCGCTGCGGCGCTACCCACTCTATTGTTGGTGTTGGGACAGGGGCTGAATGCTTTCGTTGCCCTCACCGTGTACACCGCGGCCTGGCTGGTCACCCGCCGCCGCACGGCGGCGTTGACGGCTGCCTTTCTTGTCGCCGTTCCCTTCTACTTTCCCGCCTATTACGCCAGCTGGGGGCGCTTCACGCAACTAACCGGCGTGCTCCTGCTGCCCGTGCTCCTGGCGTTGACCTGGCAGGCGCTGCGCGCGGACGCGCCACCGCAGCGGTTGTGGTGGTTGGTGGCCCTCCTGGCGGCGGGGCTGGCCCTGATCCACTTTCGCGTGTTTCTCGTCTATCTTCCCTTCGTACCCCTGGCCTGGCTGGTCGCCGGGCGCGGTCGTCGCCTGCAGGCGCTATTGGCGGCGACCGGTTTGGGGCTGCTTCTGGCAGGTCCCCGGCTGTGGGAGCTGTTTCAGATGACGCAGGGAACGCGAAGGGGTATGTTGACCGGCGGTCTGGGATCCTACAATGAGTTTCCCTGGGCTTATGTGACGGTAGGCTGGGAACGCGCGTTCCTGGCGGCGGCAGGGCTGGCTCTGCTGCTGGCGCTCGTCCCCGCCGTGCGCGGGCGTTTGTGGGCGCTGTTCGCTCTGGCGCTGGCGGCGTGGAGCGGGCTGGTGTTGCTTCTCCTTTTTTACGCGCCAGCGTCGTGGCTGATCAATTTAAACAGCGCCTATATCGTCTTCTTTGTGCCGCTGGCGCTCATCCTGGGCGTCACGGCCGGCGAGGTTGAGGCGTGGTGGCGGCAGCGCGGCCCGTGGGCGTTGCCTCTCTATGCCATGTCCGGCGTGGCCATCGCCGCGCTGTCCCTCTTTGGTATGCGGCAGCAAATCGATATACTAAACCCGGTCACGCGCCTGGCGCGCACGGCCGATGTAGCCGCCATTGCCTGGGTGGACGACAACGTCCCGCCGCAGGCCACGGTAGCCGTCAATAGCTGGCACTGGCTGGGCAGTACCTGGGCCGGCAGCGACGGCGGCGCCTGGTTGTTGCCTCTGACCGGACGCGCCACGACGACGCCGCCTGCCGATTACATTTACAACCGTGAGATGGTGCGCCGGGTGGCGGCCTTTAACCAGGCTGCGGAGGCGGTTGAGGATTGGTCCGACCCCACCGCAGCGGAATGGTTGAGGGACGAAGGCGTCACCCACATTTTTGTGGGCCGGCGCGGTGGCTTTTTCGACCCGGCTGAATTGCTGCGCAATCCTGCTCTGACGCTGCTTTACGGGTATGATGGCGTCTTTGTGTTCGAAATTGACGCGCCGGCGGCGGGCGGTTGACCCGGCGACACGACCGTGCGTTGCCAACACGGGCGAGCCAGGGACCGCCGATTGAAATTCATCTACAGTGTAGAAGCTGGTTAAAGAATCGTGCATATTACCTTCGTGCTGACACAGAGTCTGGAGAGCCCCGGCGGGGGAGGGCGTTACTTTCCCCTGGCTAAAGCGCTGGTGGACTGCGGGTACGAGGTAACGATTCTGGCTCTGCACCATAACTTCAAATCAACGCGCTGCCGCCGCTTTGTGCGTGAGGGTGTGACGGTTGAGTACGTGGGCCAGATGCACGTACTAAAGGAAGGGAACCGCAAAGAGTATTTTCACCCACTCGTCCTGCTCTGGATAGTGGCCCTGGCGACGTTGCGCCTGAGTTGGGCCACCGTGCGGCGGCCCGGTGACCTGATCCATCTGGGCAAGACACAACCGATGAACGCCGTTGCCGGCTGGTTAGCGCACCACCTGCGCGGGGTGCCTGTGTACGCCGATAGCGACGATTACGAGGCGATCAACAATCGTTTTGGCAGCCCCTGGCAGCAGAAGGTGGTGGCCTGGTTCGAGGACTGGATCCCGTCGTTTGCCTCGGGTCTGACCGTGGGAACCACGTTTATCGGCGATCGCTTCCGGTCGCTGGGGTATCCCGCGGAGAAGATCGTTCTGGCGCCTAATGGAGCCGACCGCGACCGTTTTCGCATTCTACAGACGCCGGAGGCTGCCGCGCGCGTGGCGACGTTGCGTCGCGATCTGGGCCTGGAGGAAGGGCAGCCGGTGGTCGTGTACGTGGGCTCGATGAGCCTGACGAGCCACGCGGTCGACTTGCTCATCGAGGCCTTTGCCGCGGTCTGCCGAGAGATACCGGAGTCGCACCTGCTGCTGGTGGGGGCCGGCGAGGATCTGCCGAAATTGCGCCGGTTGGCGGACCAGGCTGGCATCGCCGGACAGGCCACGTTTGTGGGGCGCGTGGATTCAGAAGAGATCCCTTTTTATTACCGCCTGGGCACGGTAAGCGCCGATCCCATGCGCGACTCTCTGCAGGCGCGCTCCAGCCTGTCGCTGAAGCTGATTGAGAGCATCGCCGCCGGGGTGCCCTGCGTCACAGCCGACATCGGCGACCGTCGCCGCATGGTAGGGGAGGCGGGAATTGCCGTACCTCCCGGCGACGCCGCCGCCTTAGCCTCTGCCCTCCTATCAGTTCTGGGCGAGCCGCAGCGAGCGGCTCGAATGCGACGAGCGGCTGAACGCCAGCGTGACGATAATTGGTGGGACGTCCGCGTGCAGGCCTTCACCGCCCTCTACGCGCATGCCGGTTAAGACTGCCTGGCTGCCAAAGGTAAGCCACTCCCTCGCGTCGCTTTCTCGCAACCGCGCTCTGCTGAACATCGGAGCGCTCTTTTCCGGTTCTACCGTGGCCCGCGTTCTCTCGGCGCTCTCTATTTTCATTCTGGCGCGCCAGCTGGGCGTGGACCGTTTTGGACAATATACGGCGGCCCTCTCGCTGGTTAAGCTGGCAAGTATCCTCTTCTCCCTGGGATTGGATAGCTGGTTGTTGCGCGAAGGCCGGCGCCGTCCGGATGGGTTTGGCGCTGCTGTAGGCGCCAATCTGGCGACTAAGGTGGGGCTTGGCCTCTTCTGGTTGATCGTGCTTGCCATTGTCGCGCCTTTCCTAAACCAGACATCTTTCCCCACCACCCTTGTGCTGCTGGCAGGCCTTTCCACCGTGTTAGAAGAGCTCACGGCGACCGGCTGGAGCGCGTTTAAGGCCGCGTTGCGCAACAAAGTGACCGTGTGGCTGATTATCAGCGCGCCGGCCATTTTGCTGCTGCTGACACTTCTGCTTGCGCTGCAGGGAGTGGAAGCGGCGGCCTATTACTTTGTCGCGCGCATCCTTGCCTTCGCCGTCGCCGGCGCCATCGCCCTGCTGCTCGCCTGGCGGTCATTTGGCATTGAGGTGCGCTGGCGGTGGATGCCAACGGTGCTGCGTGAAACGCGGGCTTTTGGCCTCTCCCACGGCTTCTCCATGATTTATGAGCGGGCGGACATTACGATTATCGCCTACGTGCTGGGCGCCACGGCTGCCGGCCTGTATGCCCCGGCCGTGACGCTGATGACCACGCTCTTCCTCATTCCACACGCCATCTATGAGGTCATGCTGCCCATGATCAGCGCCCTTCATGCACGCAGCCCGGCGCAGGTGAAGCGCCCGGCTTTCCGTCTCTTTCTCCTCAGCGCCGCTCTGGGTGTGGTTCTGGGGCTGGGCATGACCGTGATCGCTTATCCGCTGGTGTGGTTGCTCTACGGGCCCGAGTTCGCCGCCTCTGCGCCGATCCTGGTCATCTTGAGCAACGTACTGGTTTTCAAAGCGGTGAGCTTCGCGCTGGCGGCGGTACTCGCCGCCGTGGGCTGGCAGGGGAAGCGTGTGATTATCCAGGCTGCCGTGGCCCTATTGAGTATTGTGGCGACACTGCTGGCGGCTACTTACTATGGTATTGAAGGAGTGGCCTACGTCTACGTTCTCACCGAATTCTTGCTGATGGGCGGCTACCTGGCGTTGCTGTTACGCTGGCAGCGGCAGAGCCTGCCGCAAGCCTCCGGGTCTGTGGCGGCGTCATGAAGATCCTGGTTGTGAATCTGCACTCTTCGGCCAACGCCGGAGATCATGTATTGACGGAGGAAACCGTACGGCAATTGAACGAGGCTTTCTCCGGCGCTTCTATCACACTGGCAATGAACGACCCCGCCAGCTATGAGGGGCCGGCGCAGACGGTGGGCTCTTTTATGACCTGGTTCAAGCCCGGCAATCGCTGGCGCCGGGGATCAATGCCTGTCCTGTTTCTTGCCAGCGTGGCTGCCGTTCTGAGCTATCGCATCGGCGGCCTTGCCAGCCTGCGCCTGATGCCTCGCCGCCTGCGACCGTTGCTGCGCGCTTACTTCGAGGCGGACCTCGTCGTGAGCAGCGCCGGTAATTTTCTGTATAGCAGCGGGCGTCTGGGATTGCCGTTTATTATCGCCATTTACACGATGGCCTACGCGCTGCTGGCGCGTAAGCGACTCTACAATATGCCACAGACAGTGGGTCCGTTGCGCCGCGGCTGGGAGAAGTGGCTCGTGAGGCGTATTGTTTCCCGAATGCCCTTGTTCCTGGTGCGCGATGACGTCTCCCGCCGCCAACTGGACGAAATCGGCGCCTGGCACGACGGTTGTCGCCTGGTTCCGGATCTCGCCTTTGCCCTGCCCCGGGACAGCCGCGCCAGGGGCCAGCGGTTGCTGCAACGGAGCGGCGTGCGCGGCGGGCAGCGGCCCGCCCTGGGTATCACGCTGATCAACTGGGGCGCGCAAAACCGGCACTTTACGGGGCAGGAAGCGTATGAGTCGGCGGTGGCGGCGGCTGCGCGGACCTTTGTCAATGCGTATGGCGGGCGCTGCGTGCTCTTTGCTCAGGTGCGCGGCCCCTCGGAGGCCGAGGATGACAGGATTCCTGCGCGGCGCGTTCGTGACCGCCTGGCCGACCTGGGGGAGGCGGTTGTCATGGTTGAACAGGAAGCCACCGCGGCGGAGCTGAAGGCGGCCTACGGCTGTATGGACCTTTTCATGGGCACGCGCCTCCATTCGAATATCTTCGCTCTGACGGAGCACGTGCCGGCAATTACAATTCAGTACCAGCCCAAGACGCGCGGCGTGCTGCGTATGCTGGGACTTGAGGAGTGGGTGATCGAGATTGAAGAAGTCGACGAGGAGCGCCTGCGAGCCCTACTGGACCGCCTGTGGCAAGAGCGGGAGACGCTTGAGCGCTATTTGCAGACGCGCCTCGATCCGATCGTCGCCGAAGCCGCGCAGTGCGGACAGCTCATTGCCGGCCACTTCGCTGCGCGATGATGAAACCGATCCGTGTCCTGCAAATATTGAACGGGTTTGCTGTAGAAGGGCCGCTGGGCGGCATCGAGCGCTTTGGCGTAGAGCTGGCCCAGGCCGTGGACCGCGCCACAATCGAACCGATCGTCTATGGCATGTGGTCCTTCCAGGCGCACAATGAAGAGAAGTGGCTGGGCGTATTGCGCGATCAGCAAATCGAAGCGTTTATGCCCGCGGTCTGGGATGAAGCAGCACCCTATCGCAGCTTCGTCCGCACCGTTCGCGCGGCACGTTCTTACTTAAGCGGGCGCCGGGTGGACGTCATCCACAGCCACTGCCAGTTCGGAGACGTAGTCGCCTTGCTCATGCGCCGTCGCCTGGGAGCGCGTGCCATCGTACGTACGGTTCACAACGAACGGGAGTGGGGCAAACGGCCCGGACGCCGCCTGTTGCTCACCAATTTCCTCTTTCCGTTACTGTTCGACGCCGAATTGGGTGTCTCTCAGCAGGTGGTTGACAATCTGCGGACCCGGCCTGTCTCACGTTGGCTCCGGCAGCGGGTGAGTAAGGCCTACAACTCCCTCAACTTCGAACGCTTCGACGCAGTTGACGTCGACCGGCGCGCCAAGAAAGCCAGCCTGGGCATCCCCGGTGAGGCTCAGGTTGTGGGCAGCGTAGGACGGCTGACGGCGCAGAAAGGCTATTCCGTTCTGCTGGACGCTGCGGCGGCGGTGCTGGCCCGCAGGCCAGACGTCTACTTTTTGATTGTAGGGAGTGGCGAACTGGAAAGCGAATTGCGGCAGCAGACCGCGTCGCTGGGTATTGGGGAGCGGGTCATTTTTACCGGCGCGCGCAGTGACGTGGAAGAGTTGCTGCAGATCATGGACCTTTTTGCCAGCTCCTCCCTGTGGGAAGGGCTGCCCACGGTTATCCTGGAGAGCATGGCTTCACGCGTGCCGGTGATTGCCACCCGGGTTTCAGGGAACACCGAATTGATTGAGGATGGAGTCACAGGGCGGCTGATAGAGCCGGGAGACGCGACAGCACTGGCGCAGGGCATCCTGGACCTGTTGGCGGCGGACCCGGAGCTATTGGCTGCCATGTGTGCGCGGGCCTACGAGTATGCTCGCGGCACCTTTTCCATCGAGCGCGTGGCCCGCCAGCATGAGACGCTCTACTGTGAATTAGTGGACAGGCGCTGACGGCTTACTCCAGCTCGACCACCAGCTCGCCCACGTCCAGAATTTCGTCCGAAGGCGCCGTCCACACCTGTGCTTCGGTCGGGCTGGCGGCGATGATCTCATACAGACCTGACTCTACGTTGCCCACGACGAGGACGTAATCCCGAGCCTCTACGTTCTGGAAGATGAAACGGCCCTCCACGTCAGTCAGCGTGCCGGGACTCTGGGCGCCGCTGAGCACAAAGGCGGCGTCTCCCTCTTCATTGTAGTAGACCTCGGCGAGGCGCACGGGCGTCGCCTGCATCATCTCGTTGCTGACGCTGGAGCGCACGTGGCCCGTGACCATGGCCCGACCGGCTTCAGGCGTTGGTACGGGCTCGCCGGGATCGATGGGGTTCTCCAGCTCCCGCGTGATGACCGAGGACGGATCCACGGTGGGGCTGTCGGCGGATTCGACCAGTACCTGTCCGAATGGCGGCGGATAGCCATCCTCGCCTTCGTTGCCGGCATCCGGTGCCGAATAGCCATCGCCGGCGGGATATGCGTCACTATCGGGCGCAGGACTTTCGCCAACGTCGGCTGATTCTGGCGCTTCTGTGGCGGCTGGCGACGCTTCCTCATTGCAGCTTACTACTGCCAGGGCCAGCAACGCCAGCAACAAAATGGGCAATCGACTGAGCATCGCACGTTGTTGAAGTTTCATGACACTATGGTAGTAAACCACTCGTAAAGACGCAATATTACTCATTTTACTCCTGTAATGGGCCTGATTAATACTAAAATACCCCAAATGGATTATTGAGAAATCGGCCACGAACCGGCAAAATGGTAACGTTGAGAATGACTCAAAGTGAGTTCTTAGTGTAAGGAGTATGTATCAAATGAAACGTTTCTCTTTTGTTCTACTGGCAGTGGCCGCGTTTGCCTTGCTGATGGTGACGTCTGCGTCTGCGGACAACGCCTATAACGCGAGCTTCACCACGTCGGTCACTTTCCAGAATGTTGGCGATGCTGAGGCCAGCATTGTGTTCAATTTCTATGCCGAGGATGACGGCTCGCCGATTCCG
>JBMCFH010000071.1:0-15319 GCA_048620455.1 Chloroflexota bacterium
CCCGCGTTGAGCAACAACATCGGCACCCAATCGTCCCACCAGAGGCGGAAAGCGGTGACGAGGATGGAGATTGGAGATTGGAGATTGGAGATTAGGGAGCGGTCACCATTGTTCTCTTTCATTAATCTCCATTCTCCAGCCAACCGATCTCCAGTCAACTAATCTCCAATCTCTCTACCCCTTCAATCCCGTATAACTAATACCTTCAATGAAATACCGCTGGAAGAAGACGAAGATGATGGCCATGGGCAGGGTTGTGACCAGGGAGCCGGCGAGGATAGCGTTCCATTGCAGGTTTTCGCCCAGGCCGCCGCGCAAGAAGGCCAGGCCCAGGGGCAGCGTGTAAAGGTCCTGGTCGACGCTGATCACGATGAGGGGAAACATGAAGTCGTTCCAGGCGCCCTGGAAGGTGAAGATGATCAGCGCCACCAGCGCCGGGCGGGCCAGGGGCAGGATGACGCGGAAGAACATCTGGAAGCGGCTGGCGCCGTCGATGCGCGCCGCTTCTTCCAGTTCCGTGGGGATCGATTCAAAGAACTGCTTCATGAGAAAGACGCCGAAGGCCGTGGTCAGTTTGGGGATAATGAGGCCCATGTAGGTGTCGATGAAGTTGAGTTGCCGCAGCACGATGAACATGGGGATCAGCAGCACGATGCCCGGAATCATCATCGTGCCCAGAATGGCCAGAAAGAGCACATTGCTGCCGGGGAAATTAATGCGCGCCAGAGCATAGCCGGCCATGCTGGCGAACAGCACGTTCCCTACCGTAATGCTCAAAGCGACGAAGGCGCTGTTGAACATCCAGCGGTCCACGTTCAGATTCTGCATGCGCCGGTAGCCGTCCAGCGACCATGTCTCGGGGATCAGATTGACAGGGTTGGCGGCAATTTCCGGCAGGGGCTTAAAGCTGGTAGTGACCGTCAGCAGGAAGGGATAGAGAAAGATGAGCGCCAGCAGAAAGAGCACGCCATAAGAGAGAATGAGGCGTACGCGGGCCGGCCAATCCACCGCTTCCTGCGGTTTTTCGTCAACCGTTGGTGAGATCGTCGTCATTGAGAACCTCCCTATACGTCAGCTTCGCTGCCCGTAATGCGGCGCTGGAGAAGCGTCAGGATGAAGATAATGATGAAGAGCAGGATGGCGATGGCCGCGCCCAGACCCATTTCGCTGTTACGGAAACCGTTGCGATAGACCATGTAGGCCATGGTCAGGGTGGTTTTGGCCGGGCCGCCGCTGCTCATCACGTAGATCTGGTCGAATACCTGGTAGGTGCCGATCAACCCCAGCGTGACCACGAAAAAGATAGTGGGCCGCAACAGGGGCACCGTGATACGCCAGAAGGTGGGCCAGGCCGTAGCGCCGTCCACCTGCGCCGCTTCGTAGACGCTGCCGGGAATATCTTGCAGCGCGGCGATGAAGATAATCATCATCGTGCCAATGGTCGTCCAGGTGTTCATGATCATGATCGCCGTCAGGGCCACGCTGGGGCCGCTGATCCAATCCCACACCGTCAGGCCCAGCACCTCGCTGCGCAGGAATTCCGGTCCGTCGCGCAACGTGATGCCCACGCCTTCTAGCACGATGTGGACCAGGCCGCGCGCGTCCGTCATCCAGGCGATCGGCTCCCACGCGCCAAAGGTGATGGCTTCCAGCATGTAGTTGATCAGCCCGCTGCGCTGGTAGAGAAAGAGAAAGATGAGGCTGATGGCCACCGACGACGTGATCGACGGAAAGTAGTACGCGGTGCGGAAGAAGTTCTTGAAGCGCAGGAGGCGCTGGTTGACGATAACGGCCAACACCAGGGACAGCGCCGTCTGCACGGGAACGACTCCCAGAGCGAAGTAGGACGTATTCTTCAGCGCCTTGAAGAAGTCGGCCTGGCGAATGCCGTCCTCCAGCAACACCACGCGGTAGTTTTCCAGACCAATCCAGTTGGCCTCTCCGGGCGGGCTGATGCCGTTCCAGTCGGTGAAGCTATAGTAGACGGCAAAAAGGATGGGAATGATGAGGAATATGAGGAAGATGATCAGGGCCGGCGTCATGAACAGCCAGCCGGAAATCGTGTCTTCCCGCGCTTGCCCTCGGATACCGCTTGCCATGGGTTACCTCCTCAGTTGAAGTGACCCTCCCGGAGGTTTGGAACCTCCGGGAGGGTGACATGATGCTTATGCTAGCGGTTCAGTACTTCCGTGCCCACCTCCTGGGCCTCGTCCAGCACCTGCTCGGGCAGCATGGCGCCCGCAAAGGCCTGTTGCAGACCGTTGTTCACGGTGTCCAACACGTCCTGGAAGCCGGGCACGAACTGCCAGGCGCGAGCGTAGTCGGCGCCGTCCAGGAACGGTTGCAGCTCAGGGAACTGCTCCAGCCACGGGTCTCGCAGACTTTCGCGCGTGGGCATCGCCAGACCCAGGTTGGTCCAGGCTTCCATCCCTTCCTCGCCGGTCAGGTAGTTCACCAGCTCGAAGGCCGCCTCCTGGCGATCCTCAGGGATGTCGGCGGGCACACCGTAGCAGACGGTGAAGGCCATGGTGGCCTCGCCGCCGGGGCCCGCCGGCAACTGTGCGATGCCATAGTTAACGTCCGGGAATTGGTCCTCCATGAAGGGCACGATCCAGTTGCCTTCCACGACCATGGCGGCCCGCTCGCGGCCGAAGGCCTCGCCGGGCCAGCCGCTGTCCAGGTCGGCAGGTTGGGCGGCGTAGCCGTCGGCAACCAGACCCACGTAGAACTCCGTGGCTTCCAGCGCCTCAGGACTATTGATGGTCATCTCGGTGAAGTCCTCGTTGGCCACCTCGCCGCCGGCCTGATAAAGGAAAGCGATCAGGCGGGCAAAGTCGGCGCTAAGCGACATACCGTAGACACCTTCGTCGGCGTTGGTCAACTGCTCGGCGGCGCCCTGCAGGTCGTCCCACGTCCAGTCGGCCGTGGGGTGGTCCACCCCGGCGGCATCGAACAGATCCTCATTGTAGATCAGACCCAGCGTGCTGAAGTCCTTGGGCGGGCAGTAGAAGGTGCCGTCGTAAACAAACGCCTCATAGAGACTGTCGTAGAAGTCGTCGGGGTTGTCAATGCGCCCCTCGGCCGGTTCCACCGCGCCGGCATCCACCAGATCCGGCAGCCGGAAGCTGTCGATGTAGAAGACGTCCGGCGGTGAGCCGCCGGCCAGGCTCGTCTGCAGGCGCGTGTCATAGTCGGGCACCAGGTTGAGGACCACTTCGATGTCCTCGTTGGCGGCGTTGAAGTCGTCGACCACTGCCTGCAGGCGGGTGTTTTCCGCCTCAGAACTGGACCAGCCCATCAGGTGCAGGCCCGTGACGCCCTCGGGCAGTTCCTCGAGCGCTTCGTCAACCGCCGCTTCGTCTTCGGCCGGGGGTTCTTCGACGGGCTCGTCTTCGGCCGGGGGTTCCTCCTCGACAGGTTCTTCGACGGCCTCCGGCTCTTCGCCGGTCTCACCCGCAGACGGCTCCTCTTCAGCGCCGTTGCAGGCGACGAGAGCCAGGCCGAGGATCAAGAGTAGAGCCAAAAGCTTATACCATTTTCCAGACATGATTTTCTCCTCACTTTTTCAAACCTTAGGTAATTGAGAAAGCGTAGACCGAGCTGACAGCTCGTTCTACAGGTTACTGAGCCGGTAAGTTTTTCCGTGACTCCACCTCCTTTTCCCGGCGAAGGTCAACCACGTGCTCTTCGCCGCGACGATAGAATTTGAAACGCAATCGTCGCCAATGGGCAGGCAGGCGCGGGGTCACCGTGTGCCCATCCTCTGTCAGTTGCAGCCCGGCAAACCCAAACACGGCGGCCTGCCACAGGCCGCCGGCCGACGCCCCGTGAATGCCGTCGCCGGCGTTGCCGCGCACGTCGCGCAGATCGGCGAGCGCCGCCAGCATGAAATAGTCGTAGGCTTCGTCGGGACGGCCCATTTCGCAGGCGGCCCAGGCGTGAAAACTGGGGCCCAGCGACGAGCCGTACTGGTGGTCGGTCAGCGGCATGTAGGTCTCCCAGTTGGCGCGCCATGTTTTTTCGTCGTACTGCTCGCGCAGCAAAGCCAGGAGCATGATCACGTCCGCCTGCTTGATCACCTGGCTGCGATTCGCGCCCTCGATGCCCAGCAGATATTGCATGGAGTGCCGGCGCTCCTCGAAGCGCTCCCATTGCACCGGCTCCAGATCGAAGAACCCCTCGAACTGCGTCATGAGGCCCGTTTCCTCGTCCTGCAGGATGACAACGTGCCGGGCCACGTCGCGCCAGCGCGCCAGTTCCGCCTCTGTCAGCTCCAGCTCCTGGCTCAACGCCTGCGCCTTCTCTGGCGCCTCCGACTGCAACCAGTGCAATACCTCCTGCGCCGTTTCCAGATGCCACTGCGCCATGCGGTTGGTATAAACATTGTTGTCCACGTGTTCGTGGTACTCGTCGGGCCCGATGACGTCCCGGTACGAATAGCGCCGTTGGCCGTCCTCTTCTTCCAGCTCGGCGCGGTCGGCCCAGAAGCGCGCCGTGTCCAGCACGATCTCCGCGCCGTAGTCCCGCATGAAGTCGTCGTCGCCGGTCACGCGCCAGTATTTCACCACGGCGTAGGCCACATCGGCCGAGATGTGGATCTCAATATCCCCGGTCCAGATGCGCACCAACCCTTTGTCGCGGCTATCCGGCACCCAGGACGGTGTCACTTCATCCCCGCTGAGCGCGCTCTCCCAGGCATACTGCGCGCCGCGATAGCCGTTGGCCCGCGCCTTGCGGCGCGCGCCGGGCAGAGTGTGGTAGCGGTACATGAGCAAATTGCGGGCAATGTGTGGCTGCGTGTAAATGAAGAAGGGCAGAATAAATATTTCCGTGTCCCAGAAGACGTGGCCGCGATAACCGAGCCCGCTCAGCGTCTTGGCTCCGATGCTGACGCGGTCGTCATGGCGCGGCGCGGCTACCTGCAACTGGAACAGGTTAAAGCGCAGGGCCAGTTGCGCCTCCCCATCGCCCTCGACGAGCACGTCGACGTCGCGCCAGACGTCGCGCCAGGCAAGCAGATGCGCCTGCTTTAGCGCCTCGTAATCATGGGCGTCCAGGTGGGCCAGAGCGCGAGTCACCACACCGGCATCCTCCTGCACGCGGTCGCGGCTGCTGGTGTAGCTAACCAGCTTTTCCAGGCACAGCGTCTGGCCTGGCGCCAGACGGCGGGCCGTCTGTAACGACGGATAGCGGGGACAGGATTGTGCGGTCACCTTCCCCTCGCCGCCCACGCTCACCGTCGCCGCCGTGGCCAGATCGACGCGAGAATGGCGCGTGCGGCTAAGCAGCCAGACGCGCCGGCGATCCTGGTCGCCTTCCTGACCCTGGTCCAGGTGCCGCCAATGCAGCAGGTCGCCGTTGGCCACGTGGCCCTCGATGCCTGCGGCGACCGCCACCTCGCACTCCTGATTGACAGCGGTGACCAGCAGGCGTAAGGCGCCCACGTGTTGCTCCGTATAGCTGATGAAACGTTCGAAAGTAACGTCCAAAACAGCGCCGCCGGGCGCCTGCCAGCGCACGTGCCGCTGCAGCAGGGCTCGCCGCAAATCCAGGTGGCGCTGAAAGAACAGCACCTGTCCCTGATCCAGCCCAAACTCCTCTCCGTCGACGCGCAGGCGCACGTCAAGCCAGTTGGGCAGGTTGACCAGCTCGGTAACGACGATGGGCGCGTCGTCAAAAATTCCGTGGGCCAGGGTCAGAGCCTGGTCGCCCGGATAACCTTCTTCCAGGCTGCCGCGCGTGGCAAAGTAGCCGTTGCCCGTGGTAAACACCGTCTCCATGTGGTGCTGCGACTCAGGGCGGAAGCGGTCCTGGGACACCACCCACTCCGGGTCCGGCGCCGCGATGCGGCGCAGGTCGTCCAGCCGCACACTCTGCAGGTTGTCGCAACGCGTGAAGCGCCCGCTCTCGGGCGCCAGCTCGGCAAAACGCTCGGCGGGACCCAGGGCCAGCACGGGCATGCCCGCGGTCAGCGCCGCCTGCACGCCGGCGGCGGCGTCTTCTACCACGAGGCAGCGCGCGGGCGGCATGTCCAGGCCGGCGGCGGCGAAGCGAAAGAGGTCGGGCGCCGGCTTGCTGCGGGTCACGCTGGCGCCGTCGGCCACCAGAACCAGACGCTCTTCCAGTCCCAGGCGGCGCACCACGTCACGCGCATTGCGACTGGCGGAAGCGACGGCGTAAGGGACGCCGGCGGCGTCTAGTTCATCCAACAGCGCTCGCACGCCGGGCAGCAGGTTCGCTTCGGAAATCTGAGCCAGCGACTCGCGGTAATAGTCGTTCTTGCGCGCCATCATCTCTTGCAGCTTTTCTTCCGGCACAGAACGGCCCTGCAAGATGCGCAACAGAGAAGCGCGGCGGGAGACGCCGCGCAGTTGCTCGTTGTCGTCGCGCGTGAAGGGAATCCCCTCTTCTCGCGCCAGGCGTTGCCAGGCCTGGAAGTGGTACTCCGCGGTGTCCGTAATGACGCCATCTAAATCGAAAATCACTGCGCCAAGGCCCACTGTTCTCCTCTCCAATCATCAACTGACGTTACACAGAGTTGCACGGACGCAGGATCTTTCTCTCTGTGGCTCCCTGGCCCTCTATAGTTCTCCGTGCGATAGTCTTTCCTTCAACATTCCAACAACATTCCAATTAGCCGGAGTCCCTCACAACCAACTCCGGTTCCAGGAGGACGCCGCGCTCATCCCTTGGCTCGCCCCGGATCTGCCGGAGCAACAGGTCGATAACGGCCTGGCCCACCGCGTCGATTGGCTGGCGCACGGTAGTCAATGCCGGCTGCGTGTAACGCGCCAGGGGAATGTCGTCGAAACCGGTGATGGCCAGATCGTGACCGACCGTGAGGCCCGCCGCCGTCGCTGCGTTGACGGCCCCAATGGCTACCAGGTCGCTGACGCAGGCGATGGCCGTGGGGCGCTGTTCCCGCGGCAGCTCCAACAGGCGTCGCAGCGCGTTCTGGCCCAACTCAGCGGCGTTCTCGCCGCGCACGATCCACTCCGGCAGGGGCTCGATGCCCCGGCTGTGCAACGCTTCGCGATAGCCCTGTTCACGGTAAGAGCCAGAGCGCGAGCCCTCAGGCCAGGTAACGAAGGCGATGCGCCGGTGACCCTTACCCAGCAAATGTTTGACTGCGTCCCGGAGCCCGGCGCGTCCATCCACGTCCACCCAGAAAAAATCCCAGTCGTCGTTGGCGCGACCAAAGGTGACGAAGGGAATGTCGCGCTCCATGAGGATCTTAACCCGCGGGTCGTCGCTGACCGTATCCGCCAGCAGGAAGCCCGCCACCTGGTTGCGGAAGAAAAGCTCCTGGTAGACGTCAGGGCGCGGCGGCTCGCCGTTGGCCAGGAAGGTCAACAAGTGAAACCCTTCCGACTCCGCGGCGTTGGCTGCGCTGTGGACGAAGGCGTCGAGCACGGGATGCATGAAATCATCCGGTGTATAGTGCCAGGCGTAGCCGATGAGATTGCTGGCCTGCTTGCGCAGGTTGCGCGCGCTGACGTTGGGGCGGTAGTTGAGCTCGCGTACGGCGGCCCAGATTCGTTCTTCCGTCTCCGGCATCACCTGCGCCCGCTTGTTCAACACTTTGGAGACGGTCTGGTAGCTGACGCCGGCGCGGGCGGCTACGTCTTTCAGCGTAACTCGCGTCATGGCCTCCTCAACCTACTCACTCAGCTGTCCAGGCGAACGTTCGGGCGAACGTTCGCTTAAATATTAAAGCATAGTTGAAATTGGCCTGTCAAGTACAATCTCGGGAATTGGCGCCGGGAGAGTCGAAGGAGCCGCCAGGCAGCAGGCGGTAACCCGGGCCGGGCGTAGCCGGCATTTTCGCTATTTACATCATCAGCAAATTATGCTATTATTCCAGTATTCGATATATCGCTATACGGAATATAGACCTACGGAGAGCTACTTTGAACCGAGATCGTCTACCACTGACTGAAGCCACCTTTTACATCTTGCTCAGCCTGAGCAGTGGGCGCAAGCATGGTTATGCAATCATGAAGGAGATCGCCGCACTTGGCGAGGCTACCCCGCAACTGAGCACCAGCACCCTTTACGACGCGCTCGGTCGCCTGCAGGAGCAAAATTTGATCGTCAGAGTAAAGAACGAGCCGGATGATGGCGGCCCAGGCCTGCCACGCAAGGCGTACGAATTGACCGAGTTGGGTCGCCGCACGCTGGAAGCGGAGATGGTGCGCCTACGGCGCCAGGTCGCGGCGGGACAGCGCTATCTTGGGCAGGGGGCGCAGACGTGATTATCCTGGTGCGCATTGTCGCCGCGCTGATGTCTCGCTTCCTGTCACTGTTCCCTCCCAACTATCGTCGCCAGTATCAGGAAGAACGCGCCTGCGTGTTGCGGTTGGCCCTGGAGGAACGTGCGGCGCACGGCTACCTGCCGCTACTCCTGTTTTGCGCCCGCGAGCTGCGCGATCTGCCTGCGGCCATCTGGCGCGCGCATTGGCGGGAATGGAGGCAAAAGATGAACAGGAATCAAGAATCCGAGACATCCATAGAAAACGGGTTGAGGGGATGGCACCTGCTTTGGTTCGTGTTCCCTTTCCTGGTAACAATCATGATCCCTCTGGCCGGGCTGGTCGGCCCTGGCCTCTGGATCCCGTCCGTGCCCCTGCTCGTCATCACAATCGTCGTGGCGGTCGCCGGCTTTACCAGAGGGGTTCCGCGCTGGGCGCTGCCCAGCCTGGGGTTGGCCATCGGCCTGGCCAACCTGCTGATCATGCAAACAACGTTCATGCGGGCTGAGGGCTCCGACCTGCTGGGGCGACTGAAGGCAGTCCTGTGGACCGATGTTATGGCCGAGCGCGTGCTGTATGCTCTGATTGCAAACGCCATTTATCTGGCGCCTGCTGTCCTGATACTGCTCCTGCTGGCGCTGGTCGCCAGCACCCTGCCTGGCCTCCCGGTCTTAAGAGACCAGCTAGCGGAAGCCTGGACGGTGCTACCTTTCCTACTGTACACAACCAGCCTGCTCACGCCCTTCCTTACCACAGACGTCTACCAGGGCCTTGCACGATACCAGTTGCTCTTTCTTTTACTCCTGGTAACCGGAGCCTGGTTCTACCTGAGAGCCTCGCGACCGGCTTTACAGATGGCAGCGTTGCTTGTCGCAACCCTCTTGTGCGGAGCGGCGCTATCGCTGGGGATCTACCTCGTATATCCTCAGCAGTCGTGGATTTACAGGGCGGGGGCTTTTCCACGCTGGTGGGAGACGTTGATGCCAGTGCTAGAGTCGGCCGTCAGGCTGGTCGCCCTCGTTCTACTGGCCGTCGCGGCGCGTTGGCACGTGGCGCGTTTCCAGCATACAGAGTTAGCAACAACCGAAGTCTGACACAGAACCTGCATCCTACATCCATAAACCCGCAATCTTCCCGTAACCTCTTCTTGCCACAACAACATTTGTTGGGCACAATCGCTCCATCTCGCATGCCACACAATCGGCGAGAAGGAGCCTGTGTCATGCCATCTACCAATCGTCGTGCTCATGGGTCATTGCTTTTCATTCTTGCGCTGTTCTGCCTCCTGGGCAGTAACGCCGCACCGCGACCGTCCGCCCATGGCGCGCAGGGATCGTCGGTGAACGAGGGCGTACGGCTTGCCCTGCAACAGGGCGAGGCGGCGCGCGTTACGCTGTTGTTGCGCGCGCCAACGGACGATGCCCCTGACGCAGCGCAGATCGCGCGACAGCAGGAGACCTTGTTGGCTGCCGCGCCCTCAGGATCCTTCGAGGTCATCCGGCGCTACCAGACCATCCCCGCGCTGACGGGCCTGTTGCGCGCTGAAGGGCTGGCTGCCCTTGAAGAAGAACCAGCGGTAGAAGCTGTGCACCTGGACGCCGGCGGGCGCGGGCATCTGGCACAGAGCGTGTCAGCGCTACAGGCGGACGTGGTGCAGGAAGAACTGGGGCTGACGGGTGACGGTGTGCGCGTGGCCATTCTGGATACCGGAATCGACACCGACCACCCCGACCTTGCCGGCGTCATCGTCGCCCAGCACTGCTTTACCGACGGCGATTGCGCGCCGGACGGCGGCGACGAGAGTCATAGCGCAGAGGACGAGCATGGTCACGGTACGAACGTCGCCGGCGTGCTGGCGTCGGCCGGTCGCGTCAGCAGCCGCGGCTTCGCTCCTGGCGTCGAGCTGGTAGCGCTGCGCGTGCTGAACGGCAGCAACTGGGGCTGGCTCTCCGATTGGGTCGCGGCTCTGGACTGGATTGTGGCCAACCAGGAGACCTTACAGGTAGACATCGTCAACATGAGCCTGGGAACGCTGGCTCTGTACGAGGGAAATTGCGACAACGTCTGGCCCACGATGGCCCTTGTCCTGGAGCGCCTGGAAGCAATGGGTGTCACCGTTTTTGCCTCCAGCGGCAACCAGGGCGCGCTGGACGCCATGGGCTCCCCCGCCTGCAACAGCAACGTGGTCGCCGTGGGCGCCACCTATGACGGCAACCTGGGCCGGCAACCGCTTGGCGGCACCTATCGCAGCGCCTTCGGCGGTAACTGGCCCGACTGTTACGATGCTGTGACCGGCCTGAACGTCATCACCTGCTTCACCAACAGCGGCCCCATGCTGGACATGGTAGCCCCCGGCGCGCGCCTCACCGCGCCGGGCATGGGCGGCGACCTGTCCACCTACGTGGGCACCTCGCAGGCATCGCCCACTGCCGCAGGCATCGCGGCGCTGATGCTGGAAGCGAACGAGGCGCTTACCCCCGCCCAGCTGGAGACAATGCTCAGGAGCAGCGGACCGTTGCTCGCCGACGCCCGGAACGGTCTGCGCTTTCCCTCAATAAACGCGCGCCAGGCAGTGAGCGCCACCATGACCGCTCCCCAGCGTGTCACAGTACAGCCACCCGCGGTCGTCCTGCCCGGTCTGAGTTACTCTTTCGTTGCTGCCGTCGAACCGCTCGCCGTCACGCTGCCCCTGACCTACACCTGGCAGGCCACGGGCCACACGCCGCTGCTCCACGCAAACGCCGAGGCCACAGACAGCGCCGTCTTCGGCTGGCCCGCTCTGGGCTCTCAAACGATATCAGTAGCGGTGAGCAACAGCTTTGGCCGGGTCCAGGGCGAAGCAACCGTCGAGGTCATCCCCGGCTTCAGTATCGCTCTGCCCCGTGTCGAGGCCCGTCCGGCGTCCACACCATTGCCGTGAGCGCGGGGAGACGGCGCCCGCGCACATTATAAGGGCCAGAACCACAGGATGATAGGTAGAGCCACGATGATGACCAGGATGGTCACCGGCAGGCCCATGCGCCAGTAATCGCCAAAGCGATAGCCGCCCGGCCCCATCACCAGCGTATTGCAGTGGTGGCCAATGGGCGTCAGAAACGCCGCCGAGGCGCCCACGGCAACAGCCATGAGAAAGGGGTCCGGCGATCCATCGATGGCCTGCGCCACAGAGACGGCTACCGGAGCCATCAGCACCGTGGTCGCCGACTTATTGATCATGTTAGACATCAACATGCTGACCACCAGCACGATGCCCACGGTGGCAGCCAACGGCAACTGCGCGCCGCTCTGCACAAGCAAGTTGCCCAGTGAATCCGCGGCTCCGGTGGCTTCAAAAGCCCCACCCACAGGAATCATGGCTCCCAACAAAGCGATGATCGGCCAGTTGATGCTGTCGTACGCCTCGCCCAGGGTCACGCTGCCCACCAGGATCATCAGCACCGCTGCCGTGGCAAAGGCAACGGCCGATTGCACCAGACCCAGGGCGCTGGCCAAAATAGCAAGTGCGAAAATGGACGCCGTCAGTAACGTCCGGCGCGGGCGTTCGAGCCACAATTGCTCTCCGCCCAGCGGCAGGCAGCCCAGCTCTACAGCTCTTTGCGTCAGACTGCCGGCGTTCCCCTGTAGCAGTAAAACGTCCCCCGGCCGGAAACGCACGTCGGCCAGACGGGCAATGGTCTGCCGGCCCTGTCGAGAGATAGCCAGCAGATTGACCTGGTATCGCCGCCGCAGCTCCAGCTCGCGGGGCGTCTGACCCACGATGAGCGCCTCTGGCAAGACCACGGCCTCCACGAGCTCGGTGTCGCGAGACTCGAGAAATTCCTCGGTCAGGTCTCCCTTGCCCACTAATTCAAAGTTCGTGGACTGCATTAGCTTTTCCAGAGCCGAGCTGTCCGCCTCCAGGATCAATTCGTCCCCGGCCAGCAGGACGTCCTGCCCCGTTGGCAGCGGCAGCGGCTGCCCATCGCGCGCAATCGCCAGAATCACGATCTCCGAGCCGACATCGCCCAGCACCTCTTCTAGCGATTTGCCCTTGCCGTTGAACCCCTGTGGTACGCGCACCTCGGTCAGGTACTCTTTAATGCCGTGCGAATCGCTCTGTGACGCCTGCCCTTCCCGTTCGGGTATCAGCCGCCAGCCCAGCAGGCCGATGAACAGAACGCCGCTCACGACCAGGCCCGCGCCGATTGGGAAGAAGTCGAGCAGCAAAAAGGGAGCGCCCACGACGTCGGCGCGGAAGGCGGCGATGTAGATGTTGGGCGGCGTGCCGATTGCCGTCATCAGGCCTCCCAGAATAGAGCCAAAAGCCAGCGGCATAAGGACGGTAGACGGCGAGCGACCGGCGCGGCGCACCAGGCGGATGGCAACCGGCATCAACAGGCCCAGCGCGCCGATGTCGTTGATGAAGCCCGACAGCAGCGCCGTCAGCCCCGTAAGAGACAGGATCTGCACGTTGGCGCTCCCACCCACGCGCCCCAACCAGCCGGCCAATTTCTCCACCACACCGGCGTTCGACAGCCCCTGGCTGATCACGAGTATGGCCGCGACGGTTATAACCGCCGGGTGGCTGAAACCGAAGAACACCTCCTCCGGCGGTATGAGCCCGCTCAAAGCGACCGCCAGCAGCGCCATAGCCGCCACCAGATCGTAGCGCCAGCGACCCCAGAGGAAGAGGACCAGAGTGGCGAGCAGTATGACAAATATAATTATTTGAGGGACCATGACATATCCTGTTCGTGAAACGCAAACGCTCGCCCCACAACTATATTACCATAACAGGAAGGATTCATCGCAGTAGACGACGCTCGGTTGAACCGGCAGCGGACCAGGCGCCTCCTGTCGCCTCCGTCTCAAGCGCCGCCCAGGGCCATGGGCCAGAAGTACATGATGAGGGGAATGGCCACAAGCACGACGATGATTTGCATGAAAATGCCCAGACGCCAGTAATCGCCAAAGTGGTAGCCGCCCGGGCCCATCACTAATGTGTTTGATTGGTGCCCGATAGGAGTCAGGAAAGCGCTGGAAGCCCCGATAGCAATCCCTATTAGAAACGGATCTGGGGAAGCGCCTAACCCTTCGGCAATCGTAAAGCCGATAGGCGCCATCAAGACGGCGGCGGCGGCGTTGTTGACGATGTTGGACAACAGCATCGTGCCCATGATGACGATAGCCAGCGTGACGCCCGGTGGTACATCCAGTGCCACGGTCAGCACCAGGTCGGCTATAACATCCGCGCCGCCGGTGCTCTCCAGCGCCTGGCCCACGGGGATCATGGCGCCCAGGAGCACGATAATGGGCCAATCGATGCTCTCGTACGCCTCCGACAGCGTGAGTAGTCTGGCCATGATCATGGCCACAGCGGCGGCAATGAATGCCACCTGTACCGCAACCAGACCCAGGGCAGCTGTGCCCAGCGCGGCGCCGAAAATACCCAACGAGAGCAAGATGCGGCGCGGGCGGTCCAACTTCGGCCCTTTTGTGGCAAGAGGCAAAGCGCCCAGGCTGGATAAGACCTCGGGCATCGTGCCCTTGGGGCCTTGCAGGAGAAGCACATCGCCCGGTTCAAAACGAACCCGGCTCAGGCGGTCACGCAGGCGCGCGCCCTGGCGCGAAACGGCCAACAGATTGACGTTGAAGTGCCAGCGTATGTCAAACGACTGCACCGTCTCGCCCACAAGCGGTGAATCGGGTCTGACAACAGCTTCCACAATGCTGACCGCGTCCGACTCTAGCATTTCGGCAATAGAATGCTTGTTTCCTGCCAGCTCCAGATCCAGGTTGCTGACAAAGCGCGCCAGGTCTGTGGAACTGGCCTCTACAATGAGGACATCGTTGGCGTGCAACGCCTCAAAACTCGACGGCGCCGCGACGTGTTGGTCACCGCGCGCCAGGCCCACGATCGTCACCTCCATGTCCGGGGTTCTGTGAATCTCACGCAAGGAGCGACCAACCAGGTCCGATTCCTCCGTAACACGGACCTCCGTAACATAGTTCTCGATCTGGAACATCTGCTCCAGTGATGCCTGGCCTTTGCGCACCGGGACGAGCCGCCAGCCTATGAGGATGATGAACAACAGGCCCGACAGGGCCACGCCCACCCCCACCGGCGTGAAGTCGAACATACGGAACGCCTGGAAGCCATTCTGCGCCCGATAGGTGGCAATGATGATGTTCGGTGGGGTGCCGATCAGCGTGGTCAGCCCGCCCAACAGGGAGCCGAAGGCAATGGGCATCAGAAACTTGGACGGCGAATGGTCATTCTTGCGCGCCATGCGGATGGTCACCGGCATCATCAGCGCCAGTGCACCCACGTTGTTCATGAAGCCGGAGAGAAAAGTGACCAGCGTGGTAACGGTTGCCACCTGAGCGGCTGGCCCCTCGCCGACCAGCGATAACCTTCGCGCGAATTCATCGACCACGCCGGAATTTAGCAGGCCGCGACTGACGACCAACACGGCGGCTACCGTGATTACAGCCGGATGTCCAAATCCCGCAAAGGCCTGGTCCCCCGGGACTATCCCGGTGACCGTTACGACTAACAGCGCCAGCAGAGCAACCACATCGTAGCGCCATTTTCCCCAGATAAACAGAACAAGCGCCAGAAGTAGCACGCCAAAAACGATGATCTGCTCGATCACTGTTCTACCCCTTCATCGTAATCGACAAATGTATGCGATTGTATGACTTGGTGTCTGGAGATATTATGTCAAAAGAGAGCGGATTTGGCAAACGGCTGAACGGTCGCCGGTGAAAGGAGACCCGAACGCGTCGGGCCTCCGTTACAGAATTATGACATCACTTCCGCCGGCGCCGTATCGCCAGCACCTGGTCGCCTTTGTCCAGCTGGTCCGCCGTGGGGAAGGGGATACGCTGCCCGTTGCGCGCCACGACCAACGGCACCACAGGGTCGGCTGACTCAGAGTCTGCCATGATCAATTCTCGGGCCTTAACGTCCTTCTCGACGTCTAACGAGAATTCGCTCACCTGATGTCGTGAAATCCAATGATCCCACCGCTCCACGTTCATCCAATTCTCGATGGCATCGACGCCGCTGTCGTCGGCAAGGCTGC
>JBMCFH010000072.1:0-15245 GCA_048620455.1 Chloroflexota bacterium
CCTGCGCACAGGCACAGGTGGGGCTCACGAGCGGTCTTAATTTATCAATGGCAACGACACGCAGCAATCAGGCCGTCTGGCGCACGACCATCATCACTTTGCCCTGCACTTCTACGTTGCCGGGCTGCACGAAAATGGGATCCATGGTGGGATTCGCCGGTTGCAGCCGGACCTGGTCGCCCTCGTGGTAGAAATGCTTCAGGGTCATTTCCTGGTCCATGGGCAGCCACACCGCCACCATGTCGCCATTCTTCACCTCGGTAACCGGCTGCATGATCACGATGTCATTATCGTTGACCATGGCGTCGATCATCGAGTTCCCGCGCACGCGCAGGGCGAACAGTTGCTCGGCCTTGCCGGCGGGCAAGAAGCTGGTAGAGATGGAGATGGCGTCTTCGTCCTCATCGTAGGTGCTGAAGACGTCGTCGCCCAGGTGCACCGGCTCGCCGGCAACAATATCACCCGCCAGCGGCACGCGAACCATATTGGTGGCTTCTTGCACCGCGTCGCGCGCCTTCTCGAACAGGGACAACGCCTTGTCCGTCAGCCGCAGACCGCGCGACACTTCTGCCTCTCTCT
Organism: Chloroflexota bacterium; assembly: GCA_048620455.1. Classification (GTDB taxonomy): domain Bacteria; phylum Chloroflexota; class Anaerolineae; order Promineifilales; family Promineifilaceae; genus JAAYYY01. The sequence goes on from JBMCFH010000072.1 coordinate 580, forward strand.
CTAAGAATCCCTTTTCTTCTAGCTTATTCAGATTATAGTTGACAACAGAGGTCGAGCTGATCTTTACGGCGCGACCGATTTCACGAATGGTCGGCGGCCGGCCAGATTCACGCCAGTATTCCCAGGTATACTTGAGAATATTCTGCTGCCGCTGGGATAACTTATCCCGCTTTGCCATGTTCATCTCCTTCTGGTACGTTGTCAACGCGCTTCTTGCGAGGGATGGAACCCTCGACCACATGCGCTTCTGCGTAGCCGCGGATTCTATTCCGCGCCTTTCGTGGGCGAGATCCGCGCCGGTGTTGGTTGACAAGGCACCTATTCAAGCTCGGCCTGCCAGTTGGTACGCTCACAGGCGGAAAAACCGCTCATTTGTTCGAAGTATAACACGAACAGGTGTTCGGTGTCAAGAAAACGAAGTTGAGATTGGGGATTGGTAACTGGAGATCGGAGATTGGCGATGATGGATTTTGATGCGTTTTCGTTTGCGGGGCGGCGGTCTAATGTGATGGCGCGGCGGGGGGTGGTGGCGACCAGCCAGCCGCTGGCGGCGCAGGCGGGGTTATCCCTCCTGCAACAGGGAGGCAACGCGCTGGATGCAGCGATTGCCACGGTGGCGGCGCTGTGCGTGGTGGAACCCACCTCCACGGGCGCCGGCGGCGACGCCTTCGCCCTCATCTGGTCGGCGGAGGAGCAGCGGCTGTACGGCCTGAACGCCAGCGGCCCTGCGCCGCAGGCGCTGACGGCGGAGTGGGTGCGCGCGCAGGGCTACGACACGATGCCCGAGCGCGGCGCCATTCCGGTCACGGTGCCCGGCAGCGTGCGCGGCTGGGAGGCGGCGATGCAACGCTTCGGCAGCCTGGATCTGGCCCAGGTGCTACGCCCCGCCATGGAGTACGCCCGTGACGGCTTCCCCGTCAGCGAAATCATCGCCGGTCATTGGCGCGCGTCCGAGACGCTGATGAGCCGCCACCCTGTGTCGCACCGCGTGTGGTTGCCCGGCGGTCACGCGCCGCGCCCGGGCCACATATTCCGCAACCCGGACTTCGCCCGCACCCTGCAACAGATTGCGCAGCAAGGCCCGGACGTCTTCTACGACGGCCCCATCGCGCAGCAAATTGTGGACACGGTGCAGGAAGCCGGCGGCGTGCTCACCGCGGACGATCTGGCGCAGTACCGCCCGCAGTGGGTGGAACCGATCAGCGGCGAGTACCGTCGCGGGTTTACGTTCCACGAAATCCCGCCCAACGGGCAGGGGCTCACGGCGCTGCTGGCGTTGAATATCGCCCGCGGCTTCGACCTGCCCGCGCTGGCCTACGACGATCCACAACGGGTGCACCTGCTGGTGGAGGCCATGAAACTGGCCTTCGCCGACGCCGCAGCTTACATTGCCGACCCGCGCCAGGTTGACGTGCCGCTGGCGGGCCTGCTCAGCGAAAGTTACACGGCACAACGGCGGGCGCTGGTGGACAGCGAACGAGCACGGACGCCGCAGCCGGGTCAACCGGCCCGGCACGGCGACACCGTCTATCTGGCGACGGCGGACGAAGCGGGCAACATGGTCAGCTGGATTCAGAGCCTGTACATGGGTTTTGGCAGCGGGCTGACGGCTGGCGACACCGGCGTGCAGTTGCAGAACCGCGGGGCTAATTTCAGCCTGAAAGCGGGCCACCCCAACGAAGTCGCGCCGGGCAAGCGCCCCTACCACACCATCATCCCCGGCTTCATCACCCGCGACGGCGCGCCCTGGGCCACCTTCGGCGTGATGGGCGGCTTCATGCAGCCGCAGGGCCACCTGCAGGTCGGGGTCAACCTCGTCGATTACGGCATGGATCCCCAGGCGGCGCTGGACGCGCCCCGTTTCCGCTGGCTCGACGGTCTGCGCGTGGCCCTGGAGGATGCCTTCGGGTCGCAGATGCGCGAGGCGCTTACCGCTCGTGGCCACACCGTCACCACTGCCGGCTCCTACGGCGGCGGGCAGATCATCTTGCGCGACCCGCAGAGCGGCGTGCTCATCGCCGGCAGCGACCCGCGCAAGGATGGGGCAGCGGTGGGATGGTAGCGTGGAGGGAGATCTGGGCGCTGATTGCAGCGGGAGGCACGAAGGCCGCAAATTTCGCTCATTCGTGCGCCAGGCTACGCGGGATCCGGCTCCTCGACGTTGACAACCACCGGACCGCTCCCCCGGAGAAAGAGGATGACCTCCTGACCCTCGGCGTCGGAAGGATTGACGTCCCGATGCACTTTGCCTGCAGGCACGTGGAAGAAATCTCCTGGGCCGGCGATAGTGACATCCGAGCCACCGGGGCCGCTCTCGAAGCGAATAGTGCCCTTTACCATGTAGCCGTAGACGTCATGCTCTCCATGGTGATGCCAACCCGAAACCGTTCCCGCGTCAACCTGTGAACGGATGACCCGAAACCCTTCGCCGCCAAAGGCCAGGTGCCTCGTAATGCCTGGGCTGTCAGGAGCATCAGGTAAGGCATCCTTACGCAAACACGTGATATCAGCCATAGCTGAGTCTCCGATAAGTCTGACTACTCTGATGTCGCCGGGACGTGGGCGATGCCCACAAGGTCAACTGACGTTTCATTTCCCGGCGAACTCATTGTAAGGAGTCGCCCTCAGATCGCAAATGACAGTAACCGCCGGGAGGATAGGAGGGCGCTTCATCGGCCACGAATGACATCAATGCGGCAGCGCATATCCTGCTCGCTGTGGATGATCAGCGTGAGCGTGGTCACTTTGCCAACTTACTTCATCCGTACCAGACCTCCGGGAGATTGGGGATTGTGTTGGGGGTGGTTTTGTGGAACCATATCACGTTAGCGGTCCATTCTCGGGCCGGTGGTGTGTGGATGCGGACAACCTGACACCGTAAACCCCTCTGGCAGATAACAGCCGGGTTGCACGCGCCTGATAATAAGGAGGTCGAGATGTGTGCAACCCTGAGCATGACGGAAACTGCGCCTGTCCCCACGCGGGAAGCGGACGCCGACGTGATCGTGCTTGGCGTGGGGACGTGCGGCGAAGATCTCTCGCTGCGGCTCCTGGGCGCGGGGCTGAAGGTGGTGGGCGTAGAGGCTGCGCTGGTGGGCGGCGAGTGCGCCTACTGGGCCTGCCTGCCCACCAAAATGATGATCCGGGCGGCGAGCGCGCTGCAGGAGGCCCGCAGAGTGGATGGCCTGGCGGGAAAGGTCACAGTGACGGCTGACTGGGCCCCGGTCGCGGCGCGGGTGCGAACCGAGGCCACCGGCGGTTGGGACGACTCCGTCGCCGTTGCCCGGTTCGAGGGACGGGGCGGGCGGTTGGTGCACGGGCGCGGGCGGCTCGTGGGACCGGCGACGGTAGCAGTTGGCGAGGAGCGCTTCACCGCACGACGAGGCGTCGTCATCGCCACCGGGTCGAAACCGGCCATTCCACCGATCCCGGGATTGGAAGCCGTCGATTACTGGACCACGCACGACGTCATCGAAGCCGAGACACTGCCCGAGTCGCTGGTCGTGCTGGGCGGCGGCGCGGTGGGGTGTGAGCTGGGCCAGGTTCTGGCGCGGTTCGGGGTGCAGGTGACGATGGTTGAAGCCGCCGATCGCCTCCTGCCGGGCGAGGAGCCGGAGGCCTCCGCCGTCGTCGAAGAAGCATTCGGCGCGGAAGGCATCGCCGTGCACACCGGTGCAGCGGCGCAAGAAGTCAGCTCGCGCGACGGGTCGATGGTCATCACGCTGGCAGGCGGCGCAGAAGTTGCCGGCGAATGCCTACTCGTGGCTACCGGCCGAGCGGTTGACCTCGGCGACCTGGGCCTGGAAGCAGTGGGGCTGGACGGGGCAGCGCGCTTCCTCACGGTTGACCGGCGCATGCGGGCGGGGGACGGCCTCTGGGCCATGGGCGACGTCACGGGCAAAGGCCTGTTCACCCACGTCGCCCTCTACCAGTCGGCCATTGTCGCCGCCGACATCCTCGGCGAAGCGCACCCGCCGGCGCGCTACGACGCTGTGCCTCGCGCAACCTTCACCGATCCCGAGGTCGGGGCCGTGGGCATGACCGAGTCAGAGGCGCGGCGCGCCGGGCGCGACGTAGTGGTGATCGTCAAGCAACTTCCCGCCACCTTCCGCGGCTGGCTGCACGTCTCCGGCAGCGGGCTGATCAAACTGGTCGTCGAGCGCCACAGCGGCGTCCTGCTCGGCGCCACCGTCGTGGGCCCGCACGGCGGGGAGATGCTGGGGCTGCTCAGCCTCGCCGTGCACGCCCGCGTCCCCCTGACCGAACTGCGCAGCATGATCTACGCCTTCCCCACCTTCTACGGCGGCATCGGCGAAGCCGTCGGCGCCTACGGCCGCGGGCTGGCAACGGTGATTGACCCGGCCTATGATGGCTTCGATCTGCTGGACGCCGTTGGGTCGTGAACCTGAGATTGGAGATCGGTTGATTGGAGACTGGTTGATTGGAGATTAGCCGCCGATAAACGCTGATATACGCTGATTTTCTTGTTTTAACCCTAAGACGTATCCGCGTTCATCTGCGTAAATCAGCGGCCAAATGAATCTCCAATCCCCACTTACCCAATATACTCCTCAAACCAGCGCAAAATGTGCTCCAACCGCACCACGCGCCGGTCTGTGCGACCCATGCGCGAGAGGCCGTGGGGTTCGTCGGGGAAAAGCACCAGTTCGGTGTCGATGCCCCGCTGCTTGAGGGCCACGAAGGCCTGAATGCCCTGCTCCGGATGGCAGCGCATGTCCTGCTCGCTGTGGATCAGTAGTGTAGGCGTGGTCACGTTGCCCATGTACTTCATCGGCGACTGGTCCCAGTAGGCCTGCAGGTTTTCCCACGGCGGCTGGTCGTCGGCCCAGGTGTCGGCAAAGAGCCAGCCCACGTCGGAAGAACCCCAGAAGCTCACGCCGTTGCTCACCACGCGCTGCGCCACAGCGGCCTCGAAACGGCCCGTCTGCCCGATGATCCACAGCGTCATATAGCCGCCGTAACTGCCGCCGGTGACGCCCATCCGCTCGGGGTCGATGTAGGGCTGCGCCTGCACGTAGTCGGCCCAGGCCATCAGGTCTTTGTAATCGGCGTTGCCCCAATCGTGCTCGATGGCCTTGCTATGCGCCTCGCCGTAGCCCTGGCCCCCGCGCGGGTTGCTGAAATAGACCACATAGCCCTGCGCCGCCAGGTAGTAAAACTCGTGCATGAACAGGTCGCCGTACTGCGCCCAGGGCCCGCCGTGGATTTCCAGGATCGACGGGTACTGCCGCTGCGGGTCGAAGCCCGGCGGTTTCAGGATCCACCCTTGCAGGTCATTGTCCGCGACGCCCTTAAACCACACCTCCTCTATCTCGTCCAGATCCAGCTCCGCCAGCCAATCTTCGTTGAGGTGCGTCAGTTGCCGCCGCTCGCCGCCGTCCACATCCAGCACCCACAACTGCCCCGGGTCGCGGAAGTGGCTCCACACGTAGGCCATCTTCTGCCGCTCGTCGTCAAAGCTGACGGCGCTCACAGAGCCCTCGCCGGGTCCCACGTCGCCCAGCTCGCCCTGGAGGCTGACGGCCTTGAGCTGCGTTCGCCCGTGGCGCGACACTTGCGCGTAAATGGTGTCGCCATCGGCGTCCCACGCGGGCGTGCTGAAGGGCGGGTTGAACACGTCGCCCAGGGTGCTGCTGCTGACGTGCATGTCGTGCGCTTCAGTCAGGTTGCGGGCCACGTCGGAACCGCCGGCAGGCAGAACCCACAGACCCTCGTTCTTCCACCAGTTGCCCTTCCCTTCCGCGCTCACGTATGAAATCCACTCGCCGTCCGGCGAAAAGGACGGGCTGTGCTTGCCGCCCTCCGGCGTGTCCAGCTTGCGCGGGTCGCCGCCGTCGCGGGGCATCAGGAACACGTCGTCCAGGTGCGGGTTGAAGTCGGGGTCCTCGCTGCGGTTGGAGATGAAGAGGATTTCCTGACCATCGGGCGACCAGCGGGGACCGCCTTCATCGTACTCGCCGTCCGTCAACTGCGTGGCTTCCCCGCTGGCGACGTCCACGGTCCACAGGTGCCAGCGCTCCTGCGGCAGATAGCCTCGACCGTCGGCGCGGAAGTAGGCGCGCGTGATGTGCCGGGCCACAATACCCAGCTTCTCCTTGCGCTCATCTTCTTCCCGTTCCACCGCCTCGGCGTCCTTCTTGCGAAACTGCAAAAGCAAAGCGGCGCCGTCGGGCGACCAGCGCACGTCGCCAAACTCCCCTTTGAGGTCGGTCAGCCGCCGCGCCTCGCCGCCGTCGCTGGGAATCAGATAGATCTGCGGCTGCTTCTCATCCTCGCGGTTAGACACAAAGGCGATCTGGCTGCCGTCCGGCGACCAGCGCGGCATGCTGTCGCTGTGCTTGCCCGCGGTGAACTGGCGCGGCTCGCCGCCCTCGGTGGACACAAGCCACAGGTTGGACACCTTCTTTTCCTCGTCACGCTCTACCCGCTGCACGCCGTAGATGACGTGCTGCCCGTCGGGCGAAATGCGGGGATCCTGAATGACGTGAAAGCGGTATAAATCGTCGGCGCTGATGCGCCGTTTTTCCTCTGTCGATTCGTCTGTCGGCATGAATGCCCTCCGTTCGTTCCGTATACTGGCAAATGTGGATCAATGATAGCGTGTTGTCGAGAGGCGGGCGAAATTTAGGCGCAAGACCGGTGGTTGGGGAGCGGGTGAAGGAAACGCGGCGGCGATCTAACCATCGCGCCCAATGGTGTATGACAATGCGCATGGACGATCTATGACACATGGCACTGGTTCATCCGGCGTCCGTCCGTCATACTGCAAGGTTAATTGGTGTCCCGTAAATAACGTCTAAGCGAATGAAGAGATTTTGAGCTATGCAGGTATACCCGGATCGACTATTGACTATGGCGAAGCAAAAGAGCAAAGAAGGGGAGAGAATTTTGAGCTCCGGCATTGGCGGGCGAATTTTCGGTTCCGCCGCCACGCCAACCGTTCTGCGGCGACTGACGTGGATCGTTCCGCTTGTCTTATTCCTGATGGTCGTCGGCTACCAGCTGGGTCCGGCAACGTGGATTCATAACCAACTGGGGCACCGTTATCACATTGTTGCCGAAATTATCGTGTTTGGCACCGCCGGCCCGCTCCTGGCCTCTGGCACATTGTACCTCTTCCGTCGCTGGCTGGAGGAACGAGATACCAGCGAGTGGCAGGCCCAGTTGCTGGAGCTGAATCGCGAGCAGGCCCGGCGCAACCGCAAACTCAACGACGACACGCTACAGGTCCTGTTTGCCGCCGGGGCCATGCTGGACACGCTCAAAGAGGCCCAGCCCTCCGACGATCCGGAATTACTGGCCCGCGTCGAAGCCACCGAAGCGGCGCTGGAGACCGCGGTAAACGAATTACGCTCCCACCTGCTCGACGAATAGTGCCGGAAGCGCTACGCCTGTAAAGTGACGCAGAGGACCACGGGGGCAACGTTGCCCCCGTGGTCCTCGCTTTTCCTCAGTTACTCCTCAATCTCAAAGCGCAGGCCATCGCTGCGCCCGAAGACCTCGGGGAAGAACTCCTCGTAGGCCACCGCCGGGCGCACCTGGTAGTCGCCGGGGATCGGCGTTTCCAGGTAGTAGCTGTACTGGTAGGTGCCCGCGGGCAGCTGGTTGCTGAGGAAAACCACCTTCTCGTCGCGGTACTCGATGTGGTTGAAGAACCACCAGCCCCAGAAGCCCCAGCGGTACTCGCCCTGCTCCGGCGTAATCTGTCCGCCCAGACCCGAAGGGCTGGTCGCCAGGCCGGGGTCCACCGCTTCCGCGCCGGCGGGCAGCGGGTCTTCCACCCGCACGTAGACCAGGTCGTTGGGCGCCACCACCGTCAGCTCCACGCGCACGCGCTGCCCGGCTTCGATGCTGGTCAGCGGCTCGCACGTTTCTTCCTCCGGTTCACAGTCCGCGTCGTAGTAGGCGCGCTCCACGGTGAGGCCGCGGCTGACGGCCTCCACAGAATCGGCGTCCACGAAGGCGTCCAGGTGCGTCGTGTAGTAGAGTCGTCCCGGCCCTTCGCCGCGCTCGAAGATGACGTAGTTGGTCTCATCGGTCACCAGGTTGCGCATGGGCACCGACTCTTCGGCGACGTCCATGATGTTGTCCTCGCCGAACTGGCCCGACTGTAGCTCGCGCCCGTTGACGTTCAGGGCGTACTCATAGTCGGCCTCCAGCTCGCCCGTCGCCACCATCCAGTCCGTCAGGGCCAGGATGCTCCAGGCCGTTTCGAACGGCGTGGTCCAGTGGGCAGCTGTGCGCGCCGCCATCAGCCAGCGCACCGCGGGCGGGCCGTTGACGTTGTCGGGGTCGATGCGCGCCAGGGCGTCGACGACGACGGCAGTCCCGCGGATGTTGCTGCTCAGATTTTGCCAGTCGCGCTCCGCGTCCTCCCAGTGCGTGCCGGTGGCGCTGACGATAGCCGCGTTGTTCAGATCCGACAGCAACGCCTGCTGGTTGTTGCTGTCATGCTCGCCCAGCAGTTCGTAAGCCAGGGCCAGGTAGGCAGAGGCGTGCGGGTCGAGGATGTCGCGGTGCTCCTCGAACAGAGCCTCCACGTCCGCCAGCTCCGCCTCGCCCAGTTCGGCGCGCACATAGAGGAACCACGCCTGCCGGTTGGCCGAGGTAACGGTGCTGTAGTTCTCCGGGTTGCGGATCTCCAGATGGGTCAGGGCCTGGCTCACGTTAATGCCCTCGACCTCATACCCCGCCTGTTGCGCTTTGGCCAGGCCGAAGAGCACGTAGGCCGTCAGGAACTCGTCCGATTCGTCGCTGAAGCACCAGCCCCAGCCTCCGTCGCCCTTCTGCAGGGCGTGCAGGCGCTGGATGGCCTCCGGCACCAGCGATTCCAGGCGCGAGGCGAGGGCCTGGTTCTCCAGGCCCAGCTCGTCCAGAGCGCGGGCCGTGGCCAGGTTGGGCAGGAACTGGTTGACCACCTCGTGGGCGCACGCTAGGGCGATGGGCGGCTCCTCCAGGACGTCCAGGGCCTCGACGAGGGCCGCGCCCAGAGAGGGGCTCATGCTGACCTCGACGGACCCTTCGCGCTGGTCCACCTGCGGCGGCAGCAACACCGCTTCCACCTGCCGGCCCGCCTCCTCCAGCACACCCGAGGTGCCCACGATGTCCTCCGCATCGAAGCGGTAAACGGGGATCAGCTGGTCAGGCCCTTCGCCAAACGTGGGCTTCGTGGCGTCGCTGTACTCGCCGCCCTCGGCGCGGAAGGTGAGGTCGGCGTGCGTCACGTCCTCCGCGGTCACCTCCCAACGCACCAGTTCCTGGCTGTTGGCGCTGATAGTGACCTGCTGCTCGGCGTCGCCGCCGAGGGTCACGCCGTCCGCCTCCAGGCTGACGGTGACGTCCAGCGATTCGCCGGTGTTGTTGTTGACGATGGCCCCGATCTGCACCACGTCATTGACGGTGAAGAAGCGCGGCGTCACCGGGCGCAGCAGCAGGGGCAAGGTGGCCACGACGTCCACGCTGTTCTGGCCCACCAACGAATCGGCGGTCACCGCCTTGCTGCTCAGTCGCCAGGTGGTCGTGCTGTCCGGCAGCGGAACCTCCACCGTGGCTTCGCCGTTTTCGTCCGTGCTCAAACTCGCTTCCCAGTACGCCGTGTCCGGGAAGTCGCGGCGCACGTCGTCCTCTTCCTCCTCCAGGGCGCGCGCGGCTTCCTCGGCGACGTCGCCGCCGCCGCCACCGCCGCCCAGGCCCAGCTGCTCCTGCGGAATGTCCACTTCCAACCCTTCACCGCGCACGAAGAGGCCGCTGCCCACGTTGCTGCGGTACGGCTCGCGCTCGTAGAAGGCGTCCACGATGTGCGGCGCGTTATCCTCCTTCAGCGTCAGCACCGCCAGGTCCACCAGGGACAGCGACAGCTCGGCCTGCACCGGATCGCCGGCGTTGTCCGTCACCCGAATATCGTAGGTAACTGTTTCGCCCGGCGACAGCTGGTCGTCGCGCGGCGTCAGGGACACGTCCAGGGTGAAGGGCTCCGGCGGCACCACCACTTCCGTCACGCCCATGCGAATGTCGGCGTAGGGATCAGGGGCCTCTGCATCAGCGCCCTTCATGGCGACCACGCTGACGAAGGCGTTGGGCGACAGCGATTCGGTGATGGGAATCTCCAGCACCTCGCTGTTGCTTTCCAGGGTGATTAACTGCTGTTCCAGCAGCGTGCCGCGCTCGATGGTCAGCCAGGCGTTGACCGGTCCCTCGAACGGGCTCTGCACCAGGATCTGCGCCGTGTCGCCCACCTCATAGGTGCGCTGGTCCGGCGTCAGGTCCATGCGCTTCTCCTCAGGGTTGTCGCGCCAGGTCACGAATTCGTCGTCATTGACCCATAAGAGCGTGCTGCTGCTGTGCGTGCGGCCCGCGCCGTCGGTGACCGTCGCCAGAGCGCGGTACGTGCCGCCTTCTTCGGGCACAAACGCGGCCTGAGCCTCGCCGTCGCCATCAGTCGTCACCTCGGTGCGGTCCACCTCGGTGTCTTGCGGCTCCCAGCGGCCCATGGTCGTGCCGAATTCCTCGTCCTCCACGTATTCGTAGACGCGGCGGTAGAAGACCACCTCCACATCCTGCTCCGCCAGCGGCTCGCTCTCCCAATCGACCGTGATCAGGTTCACGGCGGTTTCGCTGCCGGCGCTGTTGATGTACTCGTCAGGCGCTACGCCCACGTACGTATCCGCGGCGTGCATCGTCACCTGACCGCTGGCGGTCACGGGGAATTCGCTGACGTCGCGGATGGTAGCTTCCACGGTCACGGTGCGGCTGCCGTCCTCGGCCTCCTCCAAGAGGTCGGCGGGCAGGCTGACGACCAGCCGTCCCTCGGCGTCGGTGCGACCCGACCCTTCGCGCAGGAACTCGCCGAAGAAGTCTGTCTGGTCGCCGTAGTTGAAGTAGAAATTGTCGTCGTCGTCAAAGCTATAGTAGGGGCCTTCCCAGGGCAGCTGGTAAGGCATCTGGCGCACCGTCCACTGCACCGGCAGGTCGCTGGCGGGCGCGCCGAACAGGTAGTCGGCCTCAATCACCACGTCCACGGTGTCACCGCGCAGCACCTCTTCCTGCTCCGGCGTCACCGATACGGTGAATTCCGGCGTGCGGTACTGCGCCACGGTGAAGTGCCGGTTGGCGTTGGCGATACGGTCCTCGTCGCCCAGGTAGATACGGTACTGGCCCAACTCGGCGTTCTCCGGGATCGTGAACTCGCCGCTGAATGCGCCGTTCTCGTTTAGCTCCAACTCCTCGGCGTACTCCAACGGTCGCTCCGGCTCGTAGAACGAGGCGAACTCCACGCGCACCGAAATGTCGTCACGTTGCGGCAGGTTATAGCGCGCGTAGCTGCTGTCGCGCAGGATGCCGCGGAAGTGCACGGTGTCGCCGGGGCGATAGATGGGGCGGTCGGTGTAGATATAGGCGAACTCTGGCTGCTCGTCGTTCCCGGCAGCGGGCACTCCGAAGTCCCAGGGGCTGACGCCCTCCTGCCAGGTGCTGGCGCCCACGCCGAAGCCGCTCTCGCCGGGCTCGCCGCTGACGACCAGCACGCCGCTCAGGAAATCCTCGCCGGGTGTGTGCTCGAAGGTGGCGAACCCGTTCTCGTTGGTCGTCGCCGTGCCGATGGGCGCGGCGTTGCTGTCGTACAGGGTCAGCTCGCGATCTGCAGCCGGCTCGCCGCTGGCAAGATCGGTGGCCCATACGTGCACGCCGCCAAACGTCTCTTTCACGACCAGATTGGTGTCGCCGACGACGAGGAGCACGCGCTGGTTCTGCCACCAGCGGAACTCGGGCTCCATCTCGTCAGCGCTCAGGGTCAGGAAGTAGACGCCTGTAGGCAGCGTTTGCCCGTCATCCGAAAGGTCCAGCACCGTCTCGCCCACCTGGTCCAGTCCGGCGTCTCCGGGCAAAGACCACGTGCGCAGTGCAGGACTGGTCGAGCTGAATTCTTCCACACGTCCGGTCTGCAACAGGGCCATCGCCGGCACCTCTACCTCAGAAAGGCTGACGTCCACCGCTTCCACGTTGCGGTGCAGGACCGTCACCTCGCTGGGGAACGCGGTGCTCAATTGCGCCAGGTTGCGCGGCAGATTAAGCGTCGCCAGCGGCGGCAGCGGCGGTGTGCTAAAGGTCCAGGTGTAAGGCTCGCCCAGCGTGTTGCCGTAGGGATCGGCGGCGTCGGCAGGAATGGTCACCTGGTACTCGGTATTGCGCTCCAGGCGGAAGGCGATGTTCAGATGGCGGCTGTCGCCGCCCATGAAGTAATCCGGCTCTCGTTCCGGCGCGGGGCTGATCTGCACGCGCCCTTCGATGGTGTCCGGATCCATGGGCGAGGCGAACTCCACAGAGATGCCGTACTGGTACGGTTCGGCCTCCTGATCCGCTTCCGGTATCACGCGTACCACGCCGGGGAAGGGGATCGTTTCAAAGACGGTCGTGGTCTCGCGGTCCAGGTTGCTGCCGCCCGCGGCGGACAACGCGCCCTGGCCCACGCGCAACGTGTACTCTGTGCCCAGCTCCAGCATGTCGTCGGGCCGCGCCGTGACGCGCGTGCTGTCCTCGGACCACTCAAACGTGAGTGGCGCCGCCGGTTCAAGCGTGATCGCGCTTTCCACGCTGGCGCGGTCCATGGGCATGTTGAAGGTCACAGTCATGGGCTCGGTGGGCAGGACGTTGTCGCCGCCCGTCTCCGGCTCGATGACGCCCACGCTGGGCTGCGCCGTGGTGAAGCTCCAGCTGACGTCCTCCTCCAGCAAACCGCCGGCGACGCCCTCCAGCCCGCCGGGGATCGTTACCTCATAGGTCGTATCGCCGGCGAAGCCGTCGTCGGGCGTGAAGCGGTAGATGCTGGTAGAGACCCACTGCCCGCTGCCGGCGACGTCCGGCTCAATCTGCAACGGCTGCGGCAGGTCGCCCTGTTGCGCCGTGCTCACCAGGGGCACCACGGGCCGGTTGAAAAGCACGGTGACGCTGGCGTCAGGCGCCACGTCGTTCACGCCGTCGTCGGGAATGAGCTGCGACACTTCCAACGCGCCCGCAGTCTGGAACTGGCGCTCGAACGGATCGGGCAGCGGATCGCCGTTCTGGCTGCGCGCGGCGCTGTCGATGCGTACCAGATAGCGCTGGCTGCGCTCGAGGCTGGCGCGCGGCGTGAAGACGACGGTGTCCTCCCGGGGCCATTCGAATTCGCCGCCGACGGCGGCCTCGTCCGCTGAGTCGCTGACGCTGAAGGCGCCCTCCACGGAGTCACGGTCCATGGGCTGGTCGAAGCGCACGGTGATGGCGCCGTCCAGCAGCGCCTCTTCCCCGGGATCGGGGCTGGTGTAAATCACCTGTGGCGCCCAGTCGATGTCCGCGGGATCGATGGTAGCGACCGCCTCCGGCTCCGGCTCGGCGGTGGCAGTGGCTGCCGCTTCCGTCGCCGTTGGCTGCGCTTCGCTCGTCGCCGTATCCACGCTCCTCGTGGCCTCGTCCTCCACGGCAGCGGTCGGCGCCGTCGTCGGCGTCGGCTCCTCCTCGTCGCGGCGACAGGCCACGACGAGCAGGGGTAGTAGTAAAAGTAGCAAGAATAGCGTAATTAGGGGCTGTCTACGCATGTTTTAAGCCCTCCCTGGCGCATGCTTTAAATTGTTTGTTCGTGTCAATACGCTGGCTCGCAAGTCGTCGTTATTCAGACGCCTCCCCCGGCGTCCGTTGCCGGGCGGCGGGAAGATGATTAGTAAGCCTGCTGATAATATAACATTATGTTTTGCTCCATGACAAGATAGCGTATGTTAGTAGAAAGGGAGGCGTATGGGGAACGGCGAACGGGGAAGAAGACTTGCCGCTCCTGGACCTGCCGTCGGTCTAACAACCGCCGTCCGCCGTCAATACTCCATCAGAATTCTGGCAACACCTCCGACCCATTGCTATAATAGATCCCGTGACAGACCCGGACCTTAGCAACGCAGAAGACGAAGCCTGGATGCGGCTGGCCTTGCAACAGGCAGAAGAGGCCGCGGCGCTGGGCGAAGTGCCTATTGGCGCGGTGGCGGTGCTCGACGGCAAAGTCGTGGGCGTGGGCTACAATCGCAAGGAAAGCGACCAGGACCCCACGGCCCACGCCGAGATGCTGGCCTTGCGCCAGGCGGCGCGCACGCTGGGCAACTGGCGCCTGATCGGCGTCACCCTGTACTGTACGGTGGAGCCCTGCCCCATGTGCGCCGGGGCCATGATCCAGGCCCGGCTGAGCCGCCTGGTCTATGGCGCGCCGGACACCCGTTTCGGCGCCGACGGTACCATCGTGGACGTGTTGCGCGAGGAACGATTCAATCATCGCGTGGACGTCACGTCCGGCGTGCTGGAAGAAGAGGCGGCGGCGCTGCTACAATCGTTCTTCCGCCAGTTGCGAGAGAACAACGACGGCAACGGGTCAGAGCCAGCATGACGGCCCTTTTGGGCGGTTACTTTGGAGAGGTGCCAGAGTGGTTTATTGGGGCGCTCTCGAAAAGCGTTGTGGCCGCAAGGTCACCGTGGGTTCGAATCCCACCCTCTCCGCTAGCGCTACGGGACACCCGGGTTTGTGCCTGGGTGTCTCTTTTTGTTGGAGAGTAGAGATTGGAGATTGGTGAATTAGAGATTGGAGATTGGTGAATTAGAGATTGGCCGCTGATGGACGCCGATAAACGCAGATA
>JBMCFH010000073.1:0-15223 GCA_048620455.1 Chloroflexota bacterium
GCGCCGCAAAAACAGTGGGACGCAGCGCTGAAGCGCCTGGCCATGCTCGTACAGAAACACAGCGTCACGCTGCTGGCCATCGGCAACGGCACTGCCTCGCGGGAGACGGAACAACTCGCCGCAGAATTAATCGACTTGTTGGGAGCGTCCCGTAGCCAGAAGGACAACGGTCTACACTACCTCATCGTCAACGAAGCGGGCGCCAGCGTGTACAGCGCCAGCGCTCTGGCCCGCGCCGAGTTACCCGACCTGGACGTGACCCTGCGGGGAGCGGTGTCCATCGCGCGGCGCGTACAGGATCCCCTGGCGGAGCTGGTCAAGATCGATCCGCGCTCCATCGGGGTGGGTCTCTATCAGCACGATCTCAACCAGAAGGAGCTGGCCGAAGCTCTGGATTGGGTGGTGGAATCGGTTGTAAATCGGGTCGGCGTAGACGTGAACACCGCCTCCCCCGCCCTGCTGACCCACGTGTCGGGCATCGGGCCCACGCTTGCCGAGCGCATCGTCTCCCACCGTGATGCCCACGGTCCATTTGCCCGACGCCGTCAACTGCTGGACGTGCCCGGTGTCGGTCCGAAGTCTTTTGAGCAGGCTGCCGGCTTTTTACGC
Organism: Chloroflexota bacterium; assembly: GCA_048620455.1. Taxonomy (GTDB): domain Bacteria; phylum Chloroflexota; class Anaerolineae; order Promineifilales; family Promineifilaceae; genus JAAYYY01. The sequence continues at coordinate 610 of JBMCFH010000073.1, forward strand.
ATTCGCGACGGCGACAATCCGCTGGATGCCAGCGCCATCCACCCTGAGAGTTACGACGTAGCTCTTGCCGTCCTGAAAAGAGCAGGATTGGAGCCGGACACCCCGCCGGCGGAGCGGGAAGCGCCGCTGGCGGCGTTACGCGAGCAACAGCCGCTGGAGACGCTGGCCCGGGAACTGGACGTTGGCCTGCCCACGCTCCAGGATATTTTCGAGCAGCTGGTACAGCCGGGGCGCGATCCTCGCCAGGACGCCCCCGCGCCCATCCTGCGCAGTGATGTCCTGACCATGGACGACCTGCGCCAGGGAATGCGCCTCAATGGCACTGTGCGCAATGTCGTCGATTTTGGCGCTTTCGTCGATATCGGCGTGAAACACGATGGTCTGCTCCACCGCAGCAAGAAGCCGCGAACGGTAGAGCTGGCGGTCGGCGACGTGATAGAAGTGACGATTCTGAAGATCGAGGCCGATCGCGGGCGCATCAGCCTGGGCTGGCCCGGCATGGAATAGGGAGTCACCGTCCAGCCAGACTGGCGCAAAAAAACAAAAACCCCGGCGGGTAGCCGAGGCGCGTTCGCTCTTATTCGGTTGTCGCGCGGCCCGCGTTACTGGTTGGCCACTTCGCTTTCTATGGTCAGGCTGGCCCGGTCAAACAGTTCGCCGTTGACCCACACTTCCAGCGTGTACTCGCCCGGCTGGAAGCCCTCGGGCGGCTCGTAAAAGATCCAGCCCGGTCCATCATCGCCATAATCCCACAACTCGTTTCCACCATTGACGACTTCGCCGTTGCGCCGCCAGATCCAGGACCAGGCCATCCCTTCTTCCATACCTACGTAATCAAACGTAGCGTAGATAGTGAAGAATCCCTCGCCAAACGTGTTGCGCGGCGAAATTGGTTCGTAATCGTCGTTTATTTCTGTGGAAAATACAAGGGGGGTAAATTCTGTGTCGGGGGTAAGTTCAGCTTCTGGCTCTACCTGGTCGAATTCTTCCGGAAGGGCGGGGGATAGTGAAAGGCCCTCCGGCAATGATCTATCGCCGGGTAAATCCGTTGGCTGAGAAATAGCAGTCGTCTCGCTAATCGCCACCGAATCTGTCAGCGTATCGTAGGTAATCGATTGGGGAGATTCGGAATCAAATGCCAGTTCAGGGATGTCGCTGTCAGCAGCTTCCACCGGCTTGGCATTGGCCAGAAGAGCCATACGCGCCGTGTTGTCGCCGGACACCGACGAGGAAAAGACCATTGTGGCCCCGGCAAGGGCCAGAAGCCCGAACGTAGCCCAGAAGTAGGCCTGTAATCGCTTTTCTGCTTGCTGACGGAGGAAAAAGTAGGGGGAGCGCTTTGACTGACGCCACGCGCTAATCATTCGAACGGACGTAAACAGAACCAAAATGCCAATGGCAGCTAGATGCCACGGCACAGTCATTCCATCCACAATTGACAATATACTCAAACGAAGTCCTCTTCCCTCTGGTCCTCTATAATCCGGGTGAATTATAGCAAACGAAGGCCACGCATCAAGTTTTTTGGCCTAAACACACGATTTGACACCAAATTGCCTCCGAATTGTCGCCGCTCACGTGACGGTACCAGACAAAAATTCGCCGCTTGCGCACCTGTGCAGAAAGCTTAAAATTGCCTGAGAAGGCGGCAGGCTGTGCCCCTACACCCTACAATAATGGGCATTTGAGACCGCGGGACCATAGACTGACTTATGATACAAGTTGACTCCCTGGTGAAAAACTTCGGGCTGCTGCCGGTTCTGCGTGGCGTCCATCTGCAGGTGAAGGCGGGCGAATTCGTAGCTCTGGTGGGGGCCAACGGTGCAGGCAAGACGACGCTGTTGCGCATCGTCGCCACTCTGCTCAAGGCCACGTCCGGGCGGGTGTCCATTGGCGGCTGGCCTCTCCCCGAGCACGCGGACAAAGTTCGCCGGCACATTGGCCTGGTGTCCCACCATGCCCTGCTCTATGGAGATCTGACCGCCGAGGAAAATCTCTCGTTCTATGCCCGGCTCTACGGCATGGACAACAGCGAGGAACGCGTGGCCCGGGCTTTGCAGACCGTGGGCCTGGCAGCGCGACAGCGCGACGCCGTGCGCACCTTTTCCCGCGGCATGACCCAGCGCCTGACCATCGCCCGCGCCACCCTGCACGAGCCAGATGTGTTGCTGCTGGACGAACCGTACACCGGGCTGGATCAGGAAGCATCCGGGTTTTTGGACGACCTTCTGCGGCAGGAGTCCGCTCGCGGGCGCACAATCCTGATGATCACGCACGACCTCGTGCACGGACTGAACCTTTGCGACCGCATCGCCATCCTCAGCCGGGGCAAAATTGCGGCGACGGTAGAACGGGATGAGATCAGCCCCGGCGACTTTCTGGAATATTATGCAGACGTGACGAGGAAACAGAGTGACCAACGAAGAAGCGCTCATTGAGTCAGGCGCGACGGAGGTCCGGTCGGCTGACGCCGGTATGGCCCCGTTCCTGTCGACAATCAAAGCCATTGTCTGGAAAGATCTGGTGATGGAACGCCATACTCGCCAGACATTGAGTATCATGGCTGTCTTTTCACTCGCCGCCGTCATCGTGTTCAACTTTGCCCTGGAGCTAGAGCTGGACGCCGCGCGCAACGTTTCTACCGGCCTGCTATGGATCGTCATCTTGCTCTCCGGGACGCTGGGCCTGAACCGCTCGCTGGGCAGCGAACTGGAAAACCACAGCATCGAGGCCGTCCTGATGGCCCCCGTGGATCGCAGCGCCATCTATCTGGGCAAAGTAACCAGCGTCACCCTCTTTGTGCTGCTCCTGGAAGCGATCCTGGTACCCGTCTTCATTGCCTTCTTCGACAAACCATACTGGCGACCGCAGGTGCTCCTCATCCTGGTTCTGGGTACAATTGGGTACGTAGCCGCCGGCGTGCTCGTCTCGTCAATGTCCATCCAGACGCGATCGCGTGACGTGCTGTTGCCCGTTCTGCTTCTGCCCCTCTCGCTGCCATCGGTTCTGGCGGCGGCGACGGCTACGTCGGCCTACATGCTGCCTGAGTTGCCGCCGTGGAGTGAAGTACAGACGTCGGTAGCGCTGGTTATCGCTTTCGACGTTCTGATGCTGACCGCCGGATTTCTGACTTACCATTATGTGGTAGAGGAGTAAGATGCTTCGACTTCGCTCAGCACGACACCGCTATCGTGGAGAGGCGCTTCCAGGACGTGTCATCCTGAACGAATGTGAAGGATCTATGCCAGATGCTTTGACTTCGCTCAACACGAGAGTCAGTAAGTAACGGAGTGCTGATATGACCACATCAAATCGACTGGATAGATACACGACCATTTTCAACTGGGCTGCGGCGATCATGTTGCTGGTCAACCTGCTCATGATCTTCTTCTTCGCACCCACCGAGCGCACCATGGGCCACGTACAGCGCATCTTCTATTTCCACGTTGGCTCGGCGTGGGTGGCAGCCATCGCTTTCTTCATGGCCCTGCTGGGTGGCGTCATGTACCTGCGCCGGCCCAGCCGCACCTGGGACACCGTCGCCGTGGCCTCGGTAGAAATCGGCCTGGCCTTTACCACGATGACCATCGTCAGCGGCTCTGTGTGGGGTCGCCCGGCGTGGAATACCTGGTGGATCTGGAGTCCACGACTGACGTCTATCACCGTCATGTGGCTGGTCTACGTCGCCTACTTTATGCTGCGTGGCGCCCTGGATGACGAGAGTAAACGGGGGCGATTCTCCGCCGTCTACGTTATCGCCGGTTTTGTCACCGTGATCATCACTTTTCTCAGCATTCGCTTCTTGCGCGACATCCATCCCGTGCTCATCGGCGAGGCCAGCCCTGATGCACAGGGGCTACAGGAATTTGCCGGCGGGCTGGAATCAGCGCAGATGGGGATTACGGTCACCGTCTCCACGATTACTTTTTCCTTGCTCTATGTGGCCTGGCTCCTCAACAGATTGCGGCTGCAACGGATGCTCGACGAAGCCTCTGCGTTAAAGATGCAGGTGATGACCCGCCTGCAAGGCTCCTAGCCGGGTAAGATCGCCCTTCAGGCGTTCTACCCGTAAGATGTGTGAAGGATAATGACTCCTATGTTTGCTCTTTCGATCTATTTGCAGGCCTGGTTTCAAACCGCACAGCAGAATCCCGGTCAGTTCAATAACTTTTTGCTGCTGGCGTATGCCGCCATGTGGCTCATTGTAATCGTCTACCTGCTCAGCCTGGCCAACAAACAACGAAACTTACACCAGGAAATTCGCCTGATGCAGCGGCTCTTAAAAGAAGATGAAGGGGACGAGTAAAGGTAAGCAAAGTTACGGCCTTGCTAACAGAAGTCGCGTATAAACGGGCGTAGTAAACGCGATCTTTGCAACGTCGTAACAAAACATCATGTGGAGCTGAGTAATGCTGCAATCGTCGCCATTGAAATCACTGTCTGCGACCCAGCGGCTGGCCCTCGCCGTCGTGGCTATCGTCATTCTATTCCTGCTAATCGGTACGTTTTTTGACTCGTCATCGCCGGAGCCGGCCTTCAGCTTTGGTCTGCAGACAGAATCATTTCTGGTTCTGGCCATTCTTTCCTTTGCCGGGGGCGTACTCAGCTTTGCCTCCCCCTGCACGCTGCCAATTCTGCCGGCGTACTTTGCCTTTGCTTTCCAGAGCGGGCGCAAACAGATTGCGGCCAACACCCTGGCCTTCATGCTGGGCCTGGGCACCATGTTCAGCCTGCTGGGCGCCGGCGCATCGGCCATCGGCCGCGTTTTGAACCAGAACAGTGACCTGCTCCTGCTGGTGGGAGGCAGCGCCATTCTCGTTTTTGGTCTGATGAGCCTGTTGGGCAAAGGGTTCAGTGGTTTCGTGGAGCAGGAGGGCGACCAAAACACCGGCCTGGCGGGCTCCTACGCGTTTGGCCTGACCTTCGCCGTGGGCTGGACCAGCTGTACCGGACCGATTCTGGGCGCGGTGCTCACGCTGGCTGCCACTACCGGCTCCGTGACGCGGGGCATTATGTTGCTCTTCATCTATACGCTGGGGCTGGGCCTGCCACTCCTCCTCGTTTCTACGCTCTTCGGACGCGCCAGCCGCAAGAGCCTTTTCTGGCGCCTGCTGCGGGGCCGGGGTTGGACGGTCCACGTGTCCCGCCTGTTGCTGGGCGGGCTGTGGGCGCTGGTCATCTGGCGCATTCTGGTGGCGGTCGCCAACGTCGCCCTCAGCGATTTCCACACCTTGACCGCGCGCCCCCTGACGCCGCTACAGGAATACGGCCTGCTGGCTGTGGCGCTCGTGGGCGTCGTGCTGTGGATCGCGACCAGCGCCAACAAAGGGCGCGTCACCTTGCAACTGCACTCAACGCAGCTTGTCAGTGGCCTGTTATTCATGCTCCTGGGGTTCTTCATGATCAGCGGCATTCTGACCTACTTCAACAGACTTATTCCGCCAGATCTGGCCGTCTGGTTTGCCGACATTGAAGACGCCCTGATTACCTTCTTCAGTGGAGTATAAGCAGAGTGAGTGAGCCAACCCGCGACAGAGAACAACAGAGCGTTACGGAAGCGCAGCCAGACCAGGCGTCTCCCCTGCGTAACGCGCTGCTGATGGGCTCCGGTTTACTATTCCTGGCTCTGGCAGCCATTCTATTGCTGTTCGGCGATCAACTCCTGTCCCGCCTGCAACCCACGCCAGAGCCGGTCAGCGCGCTGGACGATGTCGAGCCGCTGGAGGTCGCCCCCTCCACAAACACGTTACAGCCGGACGTGGCGCAGGATGGGCCGCAAGTGGGCGAAGAGGCGCTGCCCTTCATGCTGGAAGATTTGCAGGGCAACCAGATCAGGCTCGCCGATTACGCGGGACAACACGTCATTCTGAATTTTTGGGCCACCTGGTGCGCCCCGTGCGTCTTCGAAATGCCCGAGCTTCAGGCCACTTATGAACAGATGGAAGCAGAGGACGTCGTGGTCTTGGGGCTCAACTGGGATGAAGAACCAGAAACTGTGGAGACGTTTTTGGAGCGCGAGCTGGACGTGGCAATTACATTCCCCATCTTGCTAGACGAACACGCGGAAACAGCAGGCCGTTACGCCGTTTACAATCTGCCTACCACTTACTTTATTAACCCTGACGGCGTGATCACCGCCGTGCACCGCGGCCCGCTGACGGAGGCCCAAATCGAGGATTATCTTGCCGAGGGCGACCTTTAGTAGCACCCGATTGCCATTGCATCCCCGGCCAATCTGGATTAAGCTCGTACGGAAGCAATCACAGGTGACTTATCCATGAGCTATACCGATCCAAAGGAACAGCAACAACCTGTTACCGGCTGGCAGCGCACCGTTGTCGTGGGCTTAGACCGCTTCGTCTACTGGCTCGCGAGTCGCTGGGTAGCTGTGTTCAGCTTTTTCGCCGCCATTTACGTGGGCCTGCCCATCCTGGCGCCGGTGCTGATGAACGCAGGTGTGCCGGGCCCGGCGCGCGCCATCTACACCGTCTATTCGCCGATGTGCCACCAGATGGCGTCCCGTTCCTTCTTCCTCTTTGGCGAGCAACCGGCGTACCCGCGCGCCCTCGCCAACAGCGAGCTGACGCCGATTGAGGCGTATATGCCCAACATTCCCGAATTCGCCGGTGTCCCCACGGCGCCCGAAGCGTGGCCCCAGTTCCTGGGCCCGGCGCGCGAGTTTGTGGGAAACGAGCAGATGGGCTACAAGATGGCTCTCTGCGAGCGAGACATCGCCATCTACGGATTCGTTCTCATCGGCAGCATCTTATATGCCTTCCTGCGCCGTCGCGTGAACATCAAACCGCTGCCCTTCTGGGCCTTCGTGATCATCGGTATGGGCCCCATCGCCCTCGACGGGTTCAGCCAGCTCTTCAGCCAATACGGCGTGGCCTCGGAAGCGCTTTCATTCCTCAACGAGATTTTCTATTTGCGTGAAAGCTCCCCCATCCAGCGCACGCTGACCGGCGCGCTGTTCGGCTTCACCCTGGTGTGGATGGCCTACCCGCACATCGATCGCGGCATGCGGGACACCGAAGAAACGTTGGGCAACAAGCTGCGCAAGGCGGGCGAACTATAAACATCAACCTGCAACCTGCAACTTGCTAACCTGCAACCTAATCCTCTCGCACCTTCCCCAACACCAGACTTGCATTGTGCCCCCCCAGCCCAAACCCATTGGACATGGCTACCTTCACCGGCGCCGGTCTGGCCTCGTTAGGCACGTAATCCAGATCGCACTCCGGATCGGGCGTCTCGTAATTGATCGTCGGCGGCAGCGTGTCCGACTGCAGCGCCTGCACGCAGATAATCGCTTCCAACGCGCCTGCCGCGCCCAGTAAATGACCATGCATCGATTTGGTGGAGCTGACCGGAATGTCGTAAGCTGTCTCGCCAAAAACGCGCTTGATAGCCATCGTCTCCGATTTATCGTTGAGCGGTGTGCTCGTGCCGTGGGCATTGATGTAATCTACGTCCCCCGGCGTCACGCCAGCGTCGTCCAGCGCGCGCTGCATAGCCAGCGCCGCCCCGCCCCCGTCTTCCGCGGGCATCGCCACGTGGAAGGCATCGGCGCTCGAGCCGTAGCCAAGCACTTCAGCGTAAATCGTTGCCCCGCGCGCCCTCGCGTGCTCCAGCTCCTCCAACACCAGAATCGCCGCCCCTTCGCTGGTCACGAATCCGTCCCGCTCACTGTCGAACGGGCGCGAAGCCCGCCCCGGATCGCTATTGCGCGTGGACAAGGCACCCATCACGCTGAAAGCAGCCAGAGCCATGGGAATGATGCAGGCCTCGGCGCCGCCCGCCAGCATTACGTCCGCCGAGCCGCGCTCGATCACCCGCGTCGCCTCGCCGATGGCATTGTTGCCGCTGGCGCAGGCTGTGGCGATGGCCATATTCGGCCCGCGGAAGCCGTGGGCAATAGATATAGTAGCCGCCGGCGTGTCCGGCAACATCATGGGCATGAAAAAAGGGCTCACGCGATTGATGCCCCGCTCCTGCACCGATTCGTGGTTTTCCACAATGGTGCCCAGCGCCCCCACCCCGCTGCCCAGAACGACCCCAACACGGTCCCGATCAACCGCCCCATTCTCCAGCTGCGCATCGGCCAGCGCCTGGTTGGCCGATGCTAACGACAGTTGCGCCACGCGTTCCATGCGCCGCGCTTCCTTGCGCCCGAAATAGGCAACCGCATCGAACTCACGCACCTCGCCGGCAAAGCGGGTTTTCAGCTCCGAAGCGTCGAAGTGTGTAATCGGTCCAATGCCGCTCTTGCCCGCCGTAATCGCCGCCCACGTCTGGGCCACGTCGTTGCCCAGTGGATTGTACGTACCAAGGCCGGTGACGACCACGCGTCGCTTCATACCATTTCCTCCAACAGATCTTTCGCTACTAATAACCCGGTCTCGCCAGGGAAGATGCGTTTTTCACACACAACAGCCTGTATTGTGCCACCATAATCGGCGGACGCAACCTCGGCAGTGAAATAGAAATTGCATGTTACCAAGAACCGCCAGCGCCGACATACAATATGGAAGGTGCACCGGAGCGCCGGCAAACGGCCTGCAAGGTTTGCAGATGCATAATCGTTCGACAGCACAAAGGAGACAACGTTGTTTCCCATCAACATGACCATCGCCAGTACTGCAGGCAGGTCGAAGGCGCAAAGCGACGAGGCTTCGCTGGTGGAGGCCGCCCGGCGCGACTACAGTGCGTTCGAACAGCTCTATCGCCGCTACGTTACCCGCGTTTACCGCTACTGCCTGACGCGTACGAACAACACGCGCGATGCCGAGGATCTCACTGCCCAGACGTTCGAGGCGGCCCTGGAGAGCATCAAACGTTATCGGGGAAAAGGTTCCTTCGCCGCCTGGCTCTTCAGCATCGCCTGGCGCAAGTGCAACGACCATCACCGGCGCCGCTACAAGACACAACTGGAGCCGCTGGAGCTGGCGCACGGCCTACCAGACATCCATGCCCCCGATCCCGAACAACGCGCCAGACAGCAAGAGATCCTGGAGTGCGTGAAACTGACCTGGCCCTACCTGAGCGAAGACCGGCGTGAAGTGATTCGTTTGCGCTTCTGGGCCGGCCTGAACACGGCGGAAACGGCTAAAGTGATGGGCCGCAGCCGTGGCGCGGTCAAGATGCTTCTATCGCGAGCCATCGCCGATCTGAAAGAGAGGTGCCTCGATGAGTGATGAGAGACGAACCACCGAACAACTGCACGACTATCTGGAACAGCCAGAACGAGACCATGGCTCTCTGGACCCGGCCCTGAAAGAGGTGGCAGATGCCCTGCAACACGCCGCGTCCGCCAGCGAGCCGCGCCCCGGCTTCATCAACGAGCTGGCGCAGCAGTTGCAGCAGAAGGAGCAAACCATGAGCGACAGAAATACCCAAACGACCAGACCACGTTTCCGCCGCCTGCTGGCGGGCGCCCTGGCCCTCGCCGGCCTGTTGCTGATCGTCGTCGTCGGCAGCAATCTGATGATGCAGCCAGAGGTGGAGCCGGCAGCTTTGGACCTGGAAACGCGGGAGCCGGCAGTCGTAGCCCAGGCCACAGGCGGCGAGTTCGCCGGAACCGAGTTCCGCATACAACAGGAATTGAGCGCGCAGCCGCAGGAGTTGCCATTATACGAAGCACAGTTGCAACAACTCCCCGCGACCCCGCAGGAAGCCCGAGAGCTCGCCGCGTCGCTCGGCATTCCAGAGCCGCACGTTTATCATAACCCGAACCAGCCGTCGCAGTGGATCGTGATGGGCGATGATGGATCTAACATCTCCTTCAACCCCACAGAACCGGAGCGCGCCGGCCTCTACTATCAGGCTCCGCCTGCCGACCCTGATTACAACGCCGAGCCATTGTCGGTGGAAGAGGCGACCGCCGCCGCCGAAGCGTTCCTCGAGAACGCCGCCCTACTCCCGCCGGATTATCAGGTGAGCGAACGGCCTCAGGCCATAGCGACCGGCACGCGCCAGTTACGCTTCACGCCCCTGTTGGATGGTCGGCCCGTGGTCGGACGTGAAGCCACCATCGACGTCGGTGTGGGACCCGACGGCGTCGTGCACTCGGCTCGGGTAACCCCCGTCCGTTACATGCCGTTGGAGGAAGTGCGCACAGCGGGCTCAGAACAGGATGCCTTGCAAGAACTTCTGGAAGGCCCCGACACCTACACTTACTCCTTCGACGCGGCGTCCGGCGGTCCGGGATTCCAGATCTTCAGGCCACAAGGGGCGCGCCCGCAAGTGGGCCAACAGGTGACGTACACGGGCACAGTCAATGTCCTCGTCGGCGTCGAAAGCGACACTGTGCGCGCCATTTTCCACCCGCTGCAGACCACGACGCCCTACGAGCTGAGCGGACCGCTGGTGGAAGAGTTACGTGACGTGCCTTACGGTTCTCCCGTACAGATTAGCGGCATTCCCGGCGAGATTCCAGAGTCCGGTCGTCCGCCCCTGGAGGTGCTGAGTTGGGAGCCGGCGCCCGAGGTGCAACTGAGCGCCACCTGCCGCAGCGGTACGGCCTCACGAACCGCCGAGGAGAGCTTGCTCCTGGAGACCGACAGCGGAGAAACCTACCGCATCCCCGACGCGCCGGCGGCGCTGCACGACGGGCAACGCATCGAGGTCTGCGCAGTCAGCTTTGACGTTGATCCGGTATCATGGCTGAGCATCACCGCCCCCCCGGCAAGTGAAATTAATGTCGGCTCCAGCGGAAGCGGCGGCGTGTCAGCCGCAGTGGAGGGGGTAGAAGCCGTCGAAGTAACCCGTGTTATCACCGAAGAAACTGCTGGCTCCGGACAATCCGAGAGCCAACCCTCAGAAAGCAGCAGCGACGGGGAAGTGGCCCGTCCCGCTCAGGTGGAAGGAACGCTCGAAGACCTGGAGCTTGGTCAGACGACGACTATCACGGGCGTGGTGGAAGGGGTTATCCGTGAGGGGTCTGACGGACAACAACTGCAGGTGGGAATACGCGCCGAACGCGGTGACGAGCCGCTGGAAGTGACTTACGATTACGTGCCATTACAGGGCAACGACGACCTGTTGCAGGAAATCGCACAACATTACCGGCTGCACGTCACGGTTAGCGGCGTCGTGGTTCCCGCCGATGATAGCAGAATGGGCGACAGGGCAATCGATGTGCAGTCCTATAGCCGGCCCTTCCCCGATGAGCAGCTACAAACCTTCCTGGGCCACTTCGAGGAAGGGACTGTAGAAGATCGCGAGGTCGTCTTATTCGTCGATGACGATACCGGCGACCGCTATGTTGTAGCTCGCGACAGGTTCCCGTTCGACCCAGAGCAAAAAGTAGCCGTGGCGGGCGTCGTTCATCCCATCTGGCAGATTGGCGACTTACCCGTATTGCGCACTCACCAGCAGCGCACCGGCCCGGACGTCGACGCCATGGAAAGCGCCGCAGACCTACCACCGGTCGAGCGCTCGGTGCCTGTGGCCCGACAGGGAGGCGGCCCACAGTTGCAGGGCCCGCTCGTCGTCGAACGGGTTCGGCTGGGTTACAGCCTGGACGTGGGGCCCGGCGCCCGTGGCGAGTCCAACCGCTCCGAGACGCTGACGCCGGTGTGGATCTTCGAAGGCCACACGGCGAACGGTAGCCAGACGTTTACGATTGAGATCGAGGTTGGCGAGTAGAATCATCTGATAGATGGTTTTACTCCCGCTCCCGGTTAAACCAGCGCACCGTCAGTTCAGCCAGCCGCGAGTGGCGCTGGCGAATGATGGTGCATTCCGGCAGGGCATCGAGGAATGACTGTCCGTAGCGCTTGGTCAGCACGCGCTTGTCCAATACCACGACCATGCCTTCGTCGTCGCGGCGGCGGATGAGCCGGCCGAAGCCCTGGCGGAAACGCAGCACCGCCTCGGGGATGGAGTACTCAAAGAAGGGGCTGTCGAACGTCTCCGAACGAGCGGCGAAGACAGGGTCCGAAGGCACGTCGAAGGGCAGGCGCGCAATCAGCACGGCCTGTAGGGCAATGCCCGGCACATCCACGCCCTCCCAGAAGGAGCGCGTGCCCAGCAACACGGCGCGGCTGTCCACCTCCTTGAACTCCTCCAGCAAATGCTGGCGCGATGCGCCGTCGCCCTGCGCCAGCAGGCTGATATCCGCTTCCGACAGCGCCTGCTCTATGGCCCGCGCCGTGGCCCGCAACTGGTTGAACGAGGTAAACAAAACCATCGTGCGCCCGCCGATGGCCCTGGCCACTTCCACCACGGCCTCCTCCACGTAGCGCTGATAACCGGGCTGGTTGGGCTCCGGCATATCGCTGACGAGATAAAGCAGCGTGTTCTTCTTGTAATCGAACGGCGACCCCACGGCAAGCTCGTTGGCCTCGTGTGCGTGCAGGCGGTCGCGCAGGTAGGCAAAATCGACGTCGCCGTACCCGCCGCGCCCCGCCGTGCGCAAGGTGGCCGAGGTCAGAATCACCGTCTCCTTCTCCGCCAGCAGGTGCTCCTCCACCAGCGGGCCCACATTCAGCGGAGCCGAGTGCAGCGAGAGGCGGTTGCGGTACAGTTCGGCCCAGGTAATCATCTCTTCCTGCGGCTCGCAAATGATGGCCTGCATGTTCCCCGTGGTCTCTTCCAGGCGGCGCGCCAGGTTCTCCAGGGCGGCGAGCAGATCCTCGGCGTCTTCGAGGTCATAAGACCCCGCGACCTCCTCCAGACCGGCGCATAACTTACCCAGGCCACCAACCAGCGCCCGGAAATTGACCGCCACGTTCTCCCAACTATCCTCGACCAGTTCCCACGACGGCTGCTGGCGAACGGCGGGCGTCAGGCGCACCTGCTGTGAATATGGGCTGTCTGCTCGCACGTGGTCCTGCAGAAAATAGTGCAGCGTGCCGAAGAAATCGTCCATGCGCGCCATAGCGTCATTAGCCGCCTCACGCACCTTTTCGGCGTAGCTGTCGATGGGCGCGCTGAGAAGGGGCGGCAATTCGGCCCGCGTCCGGCTTTGCAGATCGGCCACCAGCCCTGTGCGTTGACCCGTCATCTCCTCCAGCAGCGATTCCAGAAAACGGCGGTCGCCGCGGAAGCTGAGGCCATCGGTCACCGCCGCTTCCAGATGGTGCGCCTCGTCCACGATCAGGTCGCGATAGGAGGGCAGGACCCGGTTACCAGAAGCCACGTCGGCCAAGAGCAGGGCGTGGTTCACAACCAGCACGTGCGCCTGCTCCGCGCGGCGGCGAGCCATGTGCAGGGGGCAGCGCTCCTCGAGGCAGGTGTTCATGCGACAGGTGTCGTTGTCCGCGCTGAGCCGATTCCAGGCTATCTGCTCGCCCACGTTGCGCAGGCTGATCTCATTCACGTCTCCCGTCTTTGTGCGAGGCAGCCAGAGCAAGATGCGGGCGTAAAGGGCCATTTCCTCGGCGTTTGTGGGACCACTGTGGCGCATCTGTTGGAACAGCCGCGTGCACAGATAGTTGCGCTTACCTTTGAGGATGGTGGCGCGCAGTTCAAAGGGCAACAGTTTGCGCAGCTCAGGCAGGTCCTTGTTGATCAACTGATCCTGCAGGTTGATGGTGTTCGTCGACACCACCACGCAGCGCTCGTTTTGGTGCGCCCAGAAGGCAGCGGGCAGCAGGTAGCCGATGCTCTTGCCCGTGCCCGTGCCCGCTTCCACGATGGTGTGCTCGCCGTTGTTGAACGCCTGAGCCACGGCCTGCACCATCTCCACCTGTTGAGGGCGGTACTCATAACCGGGAAACACACGGCTGAAATTGCCGCCCGGTTTGAGCATGTCGCACACCACCTCCGCATCCACCGGTTCCAGGTCTTCGCGCGGATTGAGCGTATGGCCATCCAGTTTGGGCGGTTTGAACAGGCGGCGCACGCGATCACTCTGCCCAAACGCCTGCCGCGCCACCTGGCGCAGCGCATCCTGGAAGAAGGATGTCTCAGGCCAACCGATGCGTCGTCCAGCTTCTACAATCTCGGTCAGTTGCCAGTAGTCCAGCTTCAGTGCTCGTTCGTACAACGTGCGGAAGAGGGCCGCCGTATGGCGAGCATCGCTCAACGCGCGGTGATGCGACGGCTCTTGAGCTGCCTCTTTTTCCGCTCCCAGCCCCAGCCGTCGCGCGAGCTCCACCAGGCCGTAGCGTCCCTGGGACGGCAGGAGGATCGAGGCCAATGTCAGCGTATCCAGTCGCGGCTGGTTCAGGCCGATATTCTCCTGCTCCAGGAAGCCCATGTCGAAGCCGACGTTGTGCCCCACAATGATGCGATCGGCCATCAGACGTCGCAGATTGCCGCGCAGGCTGAAGAGGCTAGGCGCGTCCGCCACCATCTCATTGCTGATGCCGGTCAGGCGGGTGATGAAAGCGGGGATTTTACGCCCGGGATCCACCAGCGAGGACCATTCCTCCAGCGTCTCGCCGTTGTCAAAGACCACGGCGGCCACTTCGATAATGGCATCTTCGTATGGATCAAGTCCGGTTGTTTCAACGTCAACGGCGACGTACGTGCGGGACATATGTGTGTAACTCATGGAACACCAGCAGGCATGAGCGCCATCGCTGGCCCTGGCGCCCAGACAGCCTCCCGGCGGTTAGTCTGTTAAATGACTGTTCGGCGCGCTCATTATAGCACAAATATTCTA
>JBMCFH010000074.1:0-15206 GCA_048620455.1 Chloroflexota bacterium
GGGCCAGCCGTTGTGCTCGTACTTCTCTGTTACAGTGAGGATATCTTTGCCGGCGTCGTCGCTCATCCTTTCTCCGGTTCTGTGCCCCATAGTCCGTAGCCTCCCCGTCTCCGTTCTTCGCGCCGGCGCTGCTGCTCGTGAATTTCGCGCACGTGTGCCGCCTTTTCGGCCACGGCCGTTTCCAGCCAGGCGCGTCCGTTTTCGGCCGTGGCTACACTGCCCGCGCCGTAAGCGCCGCTGATGGTATCGTCGTCCCAGGGCGGATTGGCCACCAGCGCCCCGCCTTCGATCCAATCCATGTAGTAATTCTCGGTGCTGATAAAGTCCATCTCGTCCACGGCGCGATCCATGTGCACCAGTTCCGGGGCCAGGTGCAACATCAGCGCCGTCTCCAGCTCGCCCGCGTGGCCCATGCCGCCGCGCGGCGAGCGGCGGCGTTCGGCCAACGCCTGCGCGCCCTGCTTGCCCGACGTGTGCAGCCAGGCCGTGGCGCAAAAGATGCGCCGGTGGCGCTCGCCCGCGTACTTGACGACGTTGACCAGGAAGGAGACGTTGCCACCATGACCGCTCATGAGGTAGAAGCGGTCGAAGCCGCGCGCCACCAGGACGTCCAGCACGCCCAGCCAGAAATCCTCAAAGGCGCGCCCGCCCGCGTTTAGCGTGCCCGCAAATGAGGGGCGGTGCGTGCTGACGCCGTAGGGAAAGGTGGGTAGCGCGACCGCCAGCTGAGGCGCGGCCTGCTCCGTGCCGCGGGCGATAGCCTCGATAATCACCGTGTCCGTGCACAGCGGCAGGTGGTAGGCGTGCTGTTCGGTGTGGCCTACAGGGATCAGCACCACGCTATCCCGGCGCTCGTGCGGGGGCGCCGCAGCCGCGCGCCGTACGTACGTCTCGTGCGGCAGCACGATGCGTGCAGCGCCGAGGCCCAGGTCCAGATCCGGCGGGGTCAGCGCGTAAACATGCCTGAAGCCGTCGTCGCGCAGGCTGTGCAAAAGGTTGGACAGCAGGCGGCCCAGCAGCGGTTCGGGCACTGCCAGGCCACTGCCGCGCCAGCCAAAAGGCAGGGGCGGCAGCAGAGCGGCGCGTTGCGGAGTTCCCAGCGCTTCCGCCAATTTCTGCCGGTCGTACCCGTCTCCCAGAGGGATGATTAAGGGCGTGGTCCGCGGCAATTCGACCACTTCGGGCCACGTCAGATGCTCATAGGGGATAAATTGTGTCATGGGTCGCGATTATAGGCGATTCCCCACGCGCGTCTAACCCTGCCCTCCTCAGCGCCGGCGTGACGTGTTGGCCTTGTTCGCGTAGTAGCTGGCGCCCTCAGGACCTTCCAGCATCAGGTCCTGATTGTAGCAGGCTGCAAAGGCGTCCGTCGAGGAATTGCGCCTGCCAGATCATGTTGCCCTTTGACACAGGCTATGCCAACCTGTAAAATCATCGCCAATATATCCAGAGCGAACAATACTTTTTGTCGCATCGTGTCACGCATCTCTCCAAACAACAGAAGTGTTACGTTCACCTTAGAAAGGAGGTGGTTGCGCCGCACCCATGCCCGTGAAGGTAGTGGAAGGTAACTTATTTCCCGTTTAAGATGGTGAGCCAGGAGGAGAATATGTCAGGAATGACGCGTAAGCTGACGTTGCTTTCGCTATTGTTGGTCTTGGGGTTGTTGGTGGTTGCCTGCCAATCGCAGCCGGTGACCGACGACGGGGAGCCGGACGTCGAGCAAGAGGAGACGGTGGTGGACGAGCCCGCGGATGAGCCGGAGGAGCCCGCGGAGGAACCGGCGGAGGAAGATACGGGGACAGAAGATGAGCGCAAAGTCGCGACCTTCATCTTTACCCAGGAATTTGACTCCCTGAACCCACTGTACACGTCGATGTGGTTCGCGAGTATCACGTATCAAATCTGGAATGCAGCCGGGTGGGACTTTGACGCCGATTTAAACGTGGTTCCTGTGCTGCTTACAGAAGTTCCCAGCGTGGACAACGGCGGGATCTCTGAGGATGGGACGGCGATTACCTTTAATTTGCGGGATGATATCGTGTGGTCCGACGGCGAGCCGATCACGGCCGACGACTTCATCTTCACCTACGAAATGATCGTCGACCCCAACAACGCTGTTGCTTCTACTTACCCCTACGATCTGGTTACCTCTGCCTCCGCGCCTGACGATCAGACCGTGGTACTGGAGTTTGAGGAGCCGTTTGCTCCCTGGCAGGCTTATTTCTGGCGCTTCCTGCTGCCCGAACACGTGTTGGGCCCGGTGTTTGAGGCCGAGGGCACGCTGGATTCAGCCGACTGGAACCTGGCCCCCACCGTGGGAGCGGGTCCCTATACCTTCGCCGAGTGGGAATCGGGTAGCTTTGCCCGCTTTGTGCGTAACGACAACTACTACGGCGAAGCGCCGATCATCGACGAGATCTTCATCCGTTTCGTGCCCGACGACGCCTCGCAGACCGCCGCGCTGCGCAACGCCGAGGGCGATCTGGGTACCTTCATCGCCTACTCTGACATCCCCATGCTGGAAGACGCAGGGGTAGAGGTAGCAGCCGTGCCGTCGGGTTACGCCGAGGGCTGGTTCCCCTACCTGGGCGAGGACGGTCACCCGGCGCTGCAAGACGTGCAGGTGCGGCAGGCGCTGGCCCACGGCTTCGACCGCTTTGCCCTGGTGGACGACCTCTTGTTGGGCCAGACGGAAGTGGCTGCCACCCTGTGGGATGACACGCCCTACGTCGATCCCTCTATCGAACCGTATCCCTATGACCCGGACCGCGCCCGCGAGTTACTGGATGAAGCCGGCTGGGTAGACAGCAACGACGACGGCATCCGCGACAAGGACGGCGTGGAACTGGTGTTGCTGCACGGGACGACGACGCGCGAAATCCGCCAGGATGCTCAGGCCGTGGCCCAGCAGCAACTGGCCGAGATCGGCGTAGGACTGGAAATCGTCAACTATGACGCCGATATCTTCTTCGCCGGCGTTGCCGACGACGGTCCTGCGGCGACAGGCGAGCTGGATATCTTCCAGTGGTCCGACGCTCCGTTCTATCCCGATCCCGATCACTACTACTGGTTGTGCAGTGAAATTCCCACCGAGGATTATCAGGATGGCGGCAACTGGCAGCGCATCTGCGACGAGGATCTGGACGCCCTGTTCAAGGAGCAGGCCACCCAGACCAACATCGAAGAGCGCACCGCTACGTTCCACGAGATAACGCGGTACATGTTTGACGAAGTTTACTGGCTTGGCGTGTGGAAGGATCCCGACATCTGGGCCTTCAGCGAGCGCCTGGAGCCGGGGCCGATGTCTGGACCCAGCCCCTTCTACAGCATTGTGGAGTGGGACATCGCGCAGTAAGGTTATGAGTCAGTGTTGGAGAGGCAGGCCGCCCCTGCCTCTCCACATTTGTGGAGAAACAGAGGCGTGAGTCGATACATTGTTCGGCGTCTTTTGCAGGGCATTCCGTTGCTCTTCATCATCAGCATCATCCTTTTTCTGCTGATGCTCAACATGGGCGATCCGCTGGCGACGATGGGCGGCAGGCGCGCCACGCGCCCCGCCGACCGCGAGCGGCTCACGCGGCAACTGGGCCTGGATCAGCCGGTTTACATGCAGTATGTCTACTGGCTCGTGGGCAACGATTGGACGATGTTTGACGCCGATGGCGACGGGGTGGCGGAACGCCCGGGGACGCGAAAGGGAATCCTGCGTGGCGACTTCGGCGACTCCCTGGTCAATCGCGGCAGGCCGGCGTTGGAGGTGATCTGGGACAGGGTGCCCAACACCCTGATCCTGATGGTCGCCGCCGAGGTGGTGATCATCATCTTTGCCCTGGCTATCGGCATCTTTTCAGCGCTACGACAGTATTCGCTGGCCGATCACGTCATCACCACGCTGACCTTCATCGGTTACTCCATGCCTATCTTCTTCATCGCCCTGATGTCCATGTACATCTTCTCCGTCAATTTCAGACGGTGGGGTCTGCCCCACTTGCCCACGGTGGGCATGTTCGACCCCCAGGTGGGTAAGACGCCGGGCCAGGTGGCCCTGCATCTGGTGTTGCCGGTGATGAGCATCGCCGTGATCAGCACGGCGGCTTACAGCCGGTACATTCGCAGCACGATGCTGGAAGTCATGAACGAGGATTACATCCGCACGGCGCGAGCCAAAGGGCTGCGCAAGGCGTACGTGATCGGCGTCCACGCCCTGAAGAACGCCTCGCTACCCATCGTCACCGTCATCGGGCTGGATTTGCCACTTCTATTGGGCGGCGCGGTCGTTACCGAGCGTATTTTTGCCTGGCCGGGAATGGGCCGTCTGTTTCTGGATCACGTCTCTCGCTCTGACGTGCCCGTGGTCATGGGCATCCTCATGCTCATCTCCGTCGCCGTGATCTTCTTCCAGATCCTTACCGACATCGTATACGCCTGGCTCGATCCGCGGATCCGCTATGAGTAAGTTGCTATGAGTACCATCGACGCTCAGGTTTCGGTTGCTCGGCCCGGCGTGGCCGAATTGGAAGCGCCGCCGCTGACGCTGCGGGAAATGACGTGGCGTCGTTTCCGGCGGCACAAAATGGCCATGGCCGGCCTGATCATACTCGTCCTGCTCTTCATTTACTCCTTTGCCGGCGCGCTCATCTACTCCGAAGCCGACGCCAACCTCACCGATACCAGCCTGCGCCTGCAAGCGCCGTCGCTGGCGCACCCCTTAGGCACGGACACCGTGGGCCGCGATATCCTGGCGCGCACCATCTATGGCGGTCAGATTTCGTTGATCATCGGCCTGGCAGCGGTGACGCTGGAAACGATTCTGGGCGTACTGATCGGGGCCATCGCCGGCTACTATGGCGGCAAGCTGGATAGCATTCTGATGCGATTCACAGAGGCCATGCTGAATATTCCGCAGTTGTTCATTCTGATCGTCATGGCCAAATTTTTCGGCGGCAAAGTGCCTGACCTCACGCTGTTTGGTCGGACCTTCAGCGGCAGCGTGATCGTAATTATTATTATTATCGCTCTTACCAGTTGGATGTACCTGGCGCGAATCGTGCGCGCAGAGTTTCTGTCGCTGAAGGAAAATGATTTTGTACTGGCGGCGCGGGCCATCGGCACGCCCACCGGCGAGATTATCTTCAGGCACATATTGCCCAACAGCATCGCGCCGATCATCGTCGCCGCCACGCTGGGCGTGGCCAACGCCATCCTGGCCGAAGCGTACATCAGCTTCCTGGGCCTCGGCGTGCAGCCGCCTACGGCCACCTGGGGCAATATGCTCGACGGCGCCTATAACTATCTGGAGGCCGCTCCCTGGTTGTGGATCTTCCCCGGCCTGCTGATCCTGCTCACGGTGTTGAGCATCAACTTTCTAGGCGACGGCCTGCGCGACGCCCTGGACCCACGCAGCCGCACCCAATGACCCGCTACCTTGAAACCTGACCCTGACACTTGAAACCCGACACATGCCAACTCTTCTAGAAGTCAGCAATTTACGCGTCCGCTTTAACACACCCGAAGGCACCGTACACGCCGTGAACGACATTTCCTACCACCTCGACGAAGGGGAGGTGCTCGCCGTCGTCGGCGAGAGTGGCAGCGGCAAGAGCGTGAGCATGATGTCCATCCTGGGGCTGATCCCGCAGCCGCCGGGCGAGATCGTCAGCGGTCGCGCCATCTACCGGGGGCAGGACCTGTTGCAGATGACGGAAGACGAACTGGAGCGCGTGCGCGGCCCGGAGATCGGCATGATCTTCCAGGACCCCATGACCTCACTCAACCCCGTCCTTTCTATCGAACGGCAGATGACAGAAGCCATGCAACAGCATCTGGGCATGGAGCGCGCGCAGGCGCACAAACGCGCCCTTGACCTGTTCGAGATGGTGGGCATTCCCGACGCGCCCAACCGGCTGTCAAACTACCCGCACCAATTTTCCGGCGGCATGCGCCAGCGGGTGATGATCGCCATGATGCTGGCCTGCACGCCGTCCATCCTCATCGCCGACGAGCCCACGACGGCGCTGGACGTGACGATCCAGGCTCAGATTGTGGAATTGATTCACGAGGTGCGCGAGAAGATGGGTATGGCCCTGATCTGGATCACACACGACCTGGGCGTTGTGGCCAGTCTGGCAGACCGGGTCATGGTTATGTACGCCGGGCGCATTGTGGAGGAGGCGGACGTGGACACCCTCTATACGCGCCCGCGCCACCCCTATACGCGCTCCCTGCTGCAGGCGTTGCCTCGCGTGGACCAGCGGCGAGCGAGCCGCTTGAAGTCGATCGCCGGCGCGCCGCCCAGCCTGCTGGTGCCGCCGCGCGGCTGCCCCTTCGCGCCGCGCTGCGAGGAGGTCATGGAGGTTTGCTGGGAAAACGATCCGGCCCTGACGTCGATTTCCCCGCAACAGCAGGCAGCCTGCTGGCTCAACGTTGAGATGGGAGAAGTACAATGACCAACGCCCAGCCTCTGGACGCCCAGCCCGCGGGCATGCCATCTGCAGACGCCGAGCCACTGGTGCGCGTGCGGCGACTGAAGAAGCACTTTCCCATCACACGCGGCCTCGTCATCCAGCGCAAGGTGGGCGCGGTGCAGGCCGTGGACGGCGTCTCTTTCGACGTTTATCCCGGCGAGACGCTGGGGCTGGTGGGCGAAAGTGGGTGCGGCAAGACGACGGTGGGTCGCACCGTCCTGGGCCTTTATCCGGTGACCGAAGGTACGGTGGAAATTGATGGACATGACGTGACGGAGGCGCAGGGCGCGGAGCTGATGCAGGTGCGGCGCAAGGCGCAGATGATCTTCCAGGATCCCTTTGCCTCGCTCAACCCGCGCTGGACTGTCAACGCCATTGTCGGCGAGCCGCTGCGCGTGCACGGGCTGATGCGCAATGAAAAAGAGCGCTCGGAGCGGGTCAGGGAGTTGCTGGAACTGGTCGGACTCAGCAGCCGCTACGTCAACCGCTTCCCGCACGAGTTTTCCGGGGGACAGCGCCAGCGCATCGGCGTGGCTCGCGCCCTGGCCTCGGAGCCCCTCTTCATCGTCTGCGACGAGCCAATTTCGGCGTTGGACGTGTCCATCCAGGCCCAGGTGGTCAATCTACTGGAGGATTTACAGCATCAGTTCGGGCTGACCTATCTGTTCATCGCTCACGACCTGAGCATGGTGCGCCATATCTGCAACCGCGTGGCGGTGATGTACCTGGGGCGGCTGGTGGAGCTGGCCCAGCGCGACGAGCTGTACGAGAATCCGTTACACCCCTACACGCAGGCGCTGCTCTCGGCGGTGCCGGTGCCCGACCCCCGCGTGGCGCGCCGGCGCAAGCGGGTGGTGCTGACCGGCGACGTGCCCAGCCCCATTGACCCGCCATCCGGATGCCGCTTTCACACCCGCTGCCCACTGGCCCAGCCCCACTGCAGCGAGTTGACGCCGGAATGGCGCGAAATCCGCCCAGGCCATTGGGTCGCCTGCCACGAGGTGGAGCCGAAGCATAGGCCGGCGGCCGGGTCTGCGGCGAGCAGCAATGTGCTGGCGAGACGAGCGTTCGGCGGGGATTCTTCGGCTGCCGCCTCAGAATGACACCGCTGGCGCAGCGGTTGCGTGCGGCTATGGGCCGTTGCGAATGGCCGGCAGGTAGAGCTTCGCGCCGATGGTGATCTCCTTGCGGTCGTCGTGCACGGAGCGGTAGTCGTTGCCCTCAGGTACCAGCAGTTCGGCGCGCACGCCGGCCTGCCCGGGCAATTCGCCGCTCTCGAAGGTGGCTGAGAAGCGCCCGTTGGCGTCCGTCTGGCCCGTCACGACCACCTGCCCATCCACCGATCCCAGCTGCTCGTCCCCTTCCACGCCGATGCGCACCGGCGCGCCGGAAACCGGGTCGCCCCAGCGGTCCGTGACCAGCGCTTCCAACGCCGTGCTACCGCTGTGTGTGGGCAACGTCTGCGCGCCCGCAGTGAGCTCGATGTTGCTGGCGAACGGCTCGCGGATGGGAATCACCGTGTCGGCCATGACCAGCCCCGCGCCATAATCGGCGGTGACCACCGCGTCGCCCGTGTCGCCGCCGCTGGTGAACGTGGCCGTAAAGTAGCCGCCGCTGGTTTTGGCCACTGTGGGCGAGATGTCGCCCAGCGTGGGGCGCAGGGCCACCTCGGTGCCGTCGGCCACCGGCTGGCCCTGGCTATCGGTGACCATGAAGCCCAGCTCCGCCGTGTCGCCGCCGGGCCGCAGGTAGTCGGTGGGGTTGTGGATTTCGATATGTTCCGGCTCCCGCGTGCGGGTCAGCGTGGCGCTGCCGCTGGCGCTGATCTGCCCTTCTTCCATCTCCGTCGCCGTCAGCGTCAGCTCGCCCGACGTGCCGCTGGGCAGGGTGTTATCGGCGCTGCCCATGTCCACGTAGGCGGTCAGGACAATCGTCTCGCCCGCGTCCACGCAGAACTGCGTGCCAAAGCCGAGCACGGTCCAGTCTTCGGGCGCGTCGCTGTCTATCCAGTAGCAGTGGTCGTGCTCGTCCAGGTTTTCCAGCTCGAAGTACATCTGTGTCGTGCCGCCGTCGTTATAGCCGTCGCCCAGCGACTCCAGGCGCAGGGGCTGGAAGCGGTAGGGCACGGGGTCGATGCGCGAGAAAGGTTGCCCGTCTTTCTGGCCCGTGACGCGCAGATAGGCGGCGCCCGCGCCGGGCGGGGTGAACGAGTCGGACCCGAAGAGACCGTCGCCGGCGACGCCGTCGCCGTGGTTGCCGTCGTCGTACAGCGTGAAGCTGCCGCCGAACGTTTCGTCCGTGGGCGTAACGAACTGCCCGCTGAGCGTGTCGCCGTCCGCCGGCTGGCCCAGGTCGACCAGCAGCCCGCTGTTGGAGGCCGTGGTCAACCCGTGGTCGCCGCGCCCTTCCACCGACAGGGCGCTGGCGGCGATGCTGGTGAAGGAGAAGGTGCCCTCGCCGCTGGAGCCGGCGTCCACCGTCGCCTCCCAGTCGCCCACGCGCCCGTCCACGTCGGCCTGCACGTACTGCACCAGTCCCAGGTCCAGACAGAGCACGTTGTCCGTGTCATTGCAATCGACCAGCGCCCCGCCGGGGGTGCGCACCTCCAGCGGTTCGAAGCTGCCGCTGTAGCCGGTAAGCAGGAAGCCCACACCGTCCATGGCTCCGTCCACGGCCACCTCGTACGTCTTGCTGGGCTGGGGTGGGGCGGGCAGCAGCTTGTAGCCCATGCCGCCGGCTGCGCCGGAGTTGTCGTTGTGGCTGATCTGCACACCGCGATCGGCGACTTTGTCTTCGATGCCAATTGTGGCTGAGCCGGCAGCATCGTCCGGGAGCGAGGAATACTGGTAACGAATCTCTCCGCTTTCCAGGTTCAGCAATGTCTGGAAGGTGAGAAATCCTTCTCCTGAAAAGAAGTTGTCGTACTGGATGGCGAACCAGTCTTCCTGCTGCAGCGAGAAGATTTCAGCCACCGTTCCGCACCCCGGGGGCTCGTGATCCTGGGCGCACACATACTGTGTTGTCAGCTCATCCCAGAAGGGATACAGGGCGTTACTGGGCAGGTCGTCGTTGGGGATTGGGACATTGTTGGCCACAGCGTCGCCGTAGGTGTTGGCGTCGAAAACCAGGTAACCGTCCTTATAGGCGCGCACGCTGTTGTATGATTCGCCATAGTAAGAGAAGAGGGGCATAGGACTGATATCGAGGCTGCCGCCGGAGGGCGCGCCGTGATCGGTACCCCCGGTGGCGTCGATCCACTCATACTCCCAACTGGGCAGCTCGTCCCAGCGGTAGGTGGGGAAGTCGCTGACGTAGTCGCTCCAGGCGCCCGCGCCGGCGCTGTGCGTAATCTGCGCCCGCAGAATGTCTGCGGCGTTGTCCACCTGGCTGTCGTCGACAAAGAGGAACTGCCCGCCGCTGTTGACCGCCGTCAGCAGGTAAGGCACCACGCCGCCGGGCACCTCCTCGGCGGCAGGGCCCAGCGTCTGCTTCGCGGCTCCTTGCAACTGTTTCTGCTGCTCCGGCGATAGGGCGTTCAGCGATCCGGCGCAATCGCCCATGAGGGCCATGGAGGCCCGGATGCCGCGCTCGTTGAGCATGTGCGTGACATTGCCCACGGACGGCGTCTGGTAGGTGTCGCCGTCGGTGAAGAGCCACACGTGCCCGCGCTCCTGCCCCTCGATGGCCTGGGCCAGGGCGCGCAGGGCGCTCACCTGGCAGTTGCCGTCCGTCGCGCTGCTGGGGGACAGGCCCTCGACGGTAGACGTGAGCCGCTCGGGGAAGAATTGGCCGGCGAACACGGGGTCGTTGCTCGTGCTGTCGTGGTTGAACGTCTCCAGCCGTAACTCCGTGCCCTCCGGCTGCTGGCCCAGGTCGTTAATCGCCTCCAGCAGCACCGTCTTCGCCGCGTCAAATTTCGCGCCTGCCATGCTCTGGCTGTTGTCCAGCACGTACGTCACCTGGTTCCACCACGCGCCGTCGGTGGGGCCCTGGGGCGTGTTGGAAACAGCCTGCGGGGCGTTTGCGCCGTCCGCACCTGCCGTAATGGGAGCGGAGCTGTCCGGCGAGAGGGTGTAGCCCGTGTTCTGGGCGATAATCGCCGCCGTCACGGCGTTCGCCGGTTGGCCGTCCTGCACCCAGGCGCGGGCGAAGGTGTCGAAGTCGCAGTCGTCGTCGAAGAAGCCGTTGGCCACCGACTGGAAGGTGTCGCCGGTGTAGACGCGCTGGATCCCGTTCGGCCCGTAGCCCAGCGTATCCTGCCCGTCCGGGGCCGTGTCATACAGATCCCACAACGCTCCGGCAATGGCGAATTCGTAGAGCACGCTGACCAGGTCCGCCGGCTGAGTCGCTTCCAGGTCGACGTTGATGCCGCCGGTCCCACCGGCGCCGATGTCCAGGTAGCGGCTGGCGTTCGACGCGCCCGACTGGTCGCGCACCAGGCTCTGCCAGTAATCGGGGTAGCCTTCGCCCCAGGCCAGCTCAGGATCGTCGACCAGCGCGCCGATGAAGTGCGGGCCGCCGGGGTTGTCGTCACAACTGTAGAGGTCGTCGGCCATGTGCCCGTACTCGTGGATGATGACCGAGTCATCCCACTCGTCGGGGTCGGAGGGATCGTCGGCGATGGTGATCTCCTTCCAGAAGTCGTTGTAGAAAGAGCCGTCGTCCCCATAGCCCGGTTCCCAATGCACTTCGGCCGGTCGTTCGAAGATGCGCTGCTCCCAGACGTCGCTGTCCTCCCACGCGCCGCCGCTGTCGCGCCACACGAACCAGGCGTCCAGGATGGCGTCGGCGATGTTGAACACCGCGCTCTGCGTCATGTCCAGCACAATGTTGAACTCGTGGGAGCCTCCTTCGGAGGTCCACGTTGGGGTATCGTAGCGGTACACCTCGTCGATCCAGGAACTGTCGATAACGGCTACGACGGGGTGGTCGTCCACGTAGATCTCGGCGTGCAGGCGCACGTAGATTTCCAGCTCGTCGTCGAACCAGCCGTCGTTGTCGCAAAAGGAGTGGGAGAACTCGCCGTTTTCGTCGGTATCCAGAGTGGCGATGTGGTCGTCGAAGAGCGGGTCCGCCTCGCGAATTTCGACCCAGGCGTTGCGCACCGGCACGCGTTCCCGGTCCTCATAAGCGCCGGGCGCGGGCTCCTGATCCCAGCGCCGTACGCTCCCCGATATGTTGAAGCAGGGGTCGTCGCTGGTCTGCTCAGAGTGCGCGGGCAACGGGGCGCTGGTGACCTCGGCCTCCATGGTGGAGCCCATCGGGCTACGGGCGCGGGGATCGAGATCGGAGGCGTGGGAACCGCGGGCGTCCACGGTGAAGAAGAGCACGCCGGACGCGCCGAAGCGCGCAGCGGGGGTCAGCTCGAAGGAGCCCTCGGCCCATATCTTGAAGGTCCCTGTCTTCGGGAATTGTACCTCGCGCTCGCTCTGCACCGTCTGCCCGGCGTCCACCGGCCCGAAGCTCTCTCGCGCGCTGCCCGACAGGGTGACCCCCGCGGGCGCGCCCCAATTCACCACAAGGTCCGGGGCGTCCACCAGGGGGGTGGCGCTGAGGGTTAGCGTGGCGCTGCCGCCGGGGGACGGGGCGCGGTCGGCGTGCAGCACGACTTCGATACGATGGCGCGGCCCGCCGGCGCGGTCGGTCGCCGGCCCGGCCTGGGCGCGGGCGATGAGCGCCGGGCCCAACAGAAAAAACAAGGCAACGAGGGCCAGACGAAGGTAGACAGGCTTGGTGCGGGTCACAGAGCGCCTCCAATGGTATAGATGCGAACGGGTTGTTTGGCGTATGGATGAGAGAGCACCGGACGAGTGTCGCGACTCTGGCTCATGGATCATTATATAGTACGGGGTTCTTGCCGTAAAGTTGCACGCCGCGCACAACAGGCGTCCCGCGCCGCCCGGAGCCCCTCGTGGTAACCATCTATATCTTGCTTTGTACCCGCGGCTGTGTCCCGGATAGTTGTGGGGCATCCACGAAATGATTTACAGTGCTGGAGTAGGAGATTTTGTATTGGTGGCGGGAACTGACGCTATCGATAGGAGCTGAGGAGGGACCAAATGGATTTCTTTGACCAACTGTTCGCACCCCTCGTGCCTGTGCTGGGCGAGGGCGTCGTCGACTTTCTGATCGCTCTGATCATTCTCATCGTCGGCTACGTCGTGGCCAAGCTGGTGGAGCGGATAGTGATCGCTGTGCTGGGCCGCACGACGCTGGACAACCGTCTGGCGCGGGCCATGGACAGCGATCCTCAGGCGGAACCGAGCGTGGAACGGGCCATCGGCCGGCTGGGCTTTTACCTGGTCATGCTCTTTGTGCTGGTGGCCTTCTTCCGCCGGCTGGGCCTGACCTTCATCACCGACCCGTTGAACCAGCTGATTGCGGACATCGTGGCCTTTTTGCCGCGGCTCATTGCCGCCGCCATCATCCTGGCAGCGGGCTATCTGCTGGCGCGCATCCTGCGCGGGCTCGTAACGCAGCTGGCGCGTGGCCTGGGGGCGGAGCGGCTGGCGCGGCGCGTGGGCCTGGATCTGTCCCTGTCGCAGCTGATCGGCACGCTGGTGTACGCCCTGATCCTCATCCCGGCGCTCATCGCCGCCCTCAATGCGTTGCAAATCGAGGCCATCTCTGAGCCGGCGACGCAGATGCTGGAGCGATTGCTGAACGCCATTCCCGCACTGTTCGGCGCGGCGCTGCTGTTGATTCTGGCCTACTTCGTGGGGCGAGTGATAGCCGGCATCGTCGCCGACCTGCTGGCGGGGCTCGGTTTCAACGATCTGATGGCGCGCTTGGGCCTGACGCGGTTGACGGGCGAGGCCACGCTGCGCACTCCGGCGGACATCGTGGGCACGCTGGTGCTGGTGGCCATTATGCTCTTTGCGGCCATGGAAGCGGCCAATCTGCTTGAATTTGAATTGCTGGCGACGATCATAGCCGAGTTCCTGGTCTTTGGCGGGCGATTGCTATTGGCCGTCGTAATCCTGGCCCTCGGCGTCTACCTGGCCAATCTGGCGCGCGATCTGGTCTTGGGCAGCGGCGGTAGAAACGCGTCGCTGATGGCCACGCTGGCGCGTTGGGCCGTGATCATCTTCGCCGGCGCCATTGCCCTGGAGCAGTTGGGCGTGGCCGAGCAGACGGTGAACCTGGCCTTTGGTCTGACATTGGGCGCGGTCGCCGTGGCGGCGGCGCTGGCCTTTGGGCTCGGCGCGCGCGACGTCGCCGGTCGCGAGGCGGAACGGTTTGTGAGCGAGCTACGCAGCGCGCCGCCGGAACCGCCCCGGCCCGGCGCTGCACCGGACGTCGACTTAGGTCCGGAGGAACCGCCCACGGTCTAAAGGGAGCGTGTGGAAACAATGTGATAGGCGCATTTCGGGCACGTCTTGCTCGAAATGCGCCTTTCGCCTTTTGATCGGAAATTTCACCTCTACTGTAATACAGCCTGTAATCTCAATCGTCTATCATTAACAGGAAGTAGGGGACTTTTTCCTCTGGCAACTTCCTGCCTCTGTGTGCGTTGAGTGCCGGTGCAGCGGCGGGTCGCAACAACCGGCAGCAAATCAGGCGTCATCGGAATTACATGAATCACGCGTTCAACGACGACCTTGTACACTACGACCCTCCCGGTCGATCCTCGTTCAGGTCGAAAGCAGTCAAAAGTGTGTTGCTGGCCATCGAACTGTTGGTGGTGGCGGCGCTCTTTGCTGGCGCACTAAAGTTGTGGAACGTGCGCCAGGACCTGCACCGGGAGCTGGCGGCTGCGCAGCAGATGGAAGCGGCGCTGCAGGAAGCGCAAGTGCAGGCGCAGCCAGAGCAGTCGTTGCCGCCGGCCTTTCGCCAGAGCAAAGGGGCGACACTCGCCGGCAAGGCGCTGGAGACCCTGACTGCGCCGCCGGTAGGGGCCACAGTTGCCCCACATCGGGCGTGGAGACAGATACAAATAGAGGCCATCCATGAACAGAGAGCACGTGACTACCAACGCTGAAAGCGCTGACAGTGTGGACACTCTAGACATTGTCGTTGGCAGGCGAAGCCGTCGCATTGGGCTGCGCCAGGTCCTTCTCTTTTTTGCCGGTCTGACGATCCTATTCCTGTTGCTGCGATTATTGCGCCTGATGCTTGGCGACCGTCTTGCGCTGGACGAACGCGCTCAGACGCCACAACCCGCCCGGCCCTTCACTGCAGGTGATAGGCAGGCCATCGGCGAAGCCGATGGACCGTCCAACAGCCCACGCGCGCTGCATCAGCGGCGCGCGGCCCGCGCAAAAGCGAGTCGCAAGAAGGCGACCGGCAAGGGCCGCAAGGCGGCGGGTGACACGGTCGGCAAGAGTGCAGCCCAGGCCCGGAAGCGGGGCTCGCGCCGGAGCCTGGCGGACCGCCTGCTGCTGGCGGCGGAAATAGCCGCCGTCGTCCTCTTTGTGGGCGCGGCAATCGCCGCCTGGCAGACGCTGGGCGAGTTGAACGACGCCTATCGCAGCCTGCAGCGCGTGGACGCGCGTGTGTTGCCCACGGTGATGCCCGCCGCCGACCCCGGGCGGCTGACGGAATCGTTGGCGCAGAGCAGGGGGCAGGACGAGGGATTATTCTCCTCGCTCAGCCTGCTACCGGCGCCGGCGCTGCCCACCCCTATTCCCACCTCGACGCCGCCGCCGACGCCCACTGACGTGGCGCCCGTTGCGGCGGCGCCTACTGCCGCAGCACCCTCCGCCGCGGCGCCCGCGATGACAGGGAGTGGTCTGGGAT
>JBMCFH010000075.1:0-15086 GCA_048620455.1 Chloroflexota bacterium
TCGTCCCCGCCCCCTCCTCGCTTTCCACTTCAATGCGCCCGCCGTGGAGATTTACGATCTCCTCCACAATAGTCAACCCCAGCCCTGTGCCCGGAATGTTGGACTGGCTGGCATTCTGCCCCCGGTAGAAGCGCTCAAAGATGTGCGACAGATCGTCCTCGCTGATGCCCACCCCCGAATCCTCCACGACAAGATAGGCCATACCGGCCTCCTCGTCGACAGCCGTACGTAGATGGACGCTCCCCTGCTCAGTGTAATTTAACGCATTCTCCAGAAGGCTGGCGATCACCTGCGCCAGGCGCTCCGGTTCGCCCAGTACGCGTGGCAGATCGGCGGCTGGCGTGAATTGAAGATCCAGCCCCGCCTGCTCAAAGCGATCTTGATGCACGGGCAACAGCTCTCGCGCCAGATCATTGAGGTCCAGCGGCCTGAGATCAAGCTCAATCTTGCCCATCTGCAGGCGGGACAGGCTGAGAATGTCCTCAATCAATTGATTGAGTCGATCCGTTTGCTTGCGCAACACAGACCAGTAGCGCTCCGTGTGCTCCTCGTTGCCCTTCTCAATCAGGTCCAGGTAAAGGCTGACGCTGGTGATCGGCGTGCGCAATTCGTGCGAGATGTCCGACACAAACTTTGACTTGAGGCGGTCCAGTTCCTGTAGCTGTTCGTTCGCTTCGGCCAGCTCGCGAGTGCGCTCCGCAACCCGCTGCTCCAGCGTTTCCATCACGCCCGCTCGCTGAAGGGCGTTGCCCGCGATCTCGGCCATCGCCGTCAGCAGCCGCAGATCCTTCTCTTCAAAAAGCCGACCGGACGTTACCATCAGACAGACGCTGCCGATCATCTCCTCCCCCGCCTGGAGCGGCGCGTAGATGGCGGCCCTGGGGCGCAAACCGGCGTCCTGCCAGGCTACGCGCGCGTCTTCGTGCACCAGTGGATCGTTGAGCACATCTCCGGTCAGATACGGTGTGCCGCTGCGCAAAACGTGCCCGAAGATCGAATCTTCAAAGTGGTACTCCATTTGTTGCAGAACGGACGGCACTCCGATCTGGTGCGCCAGGCGCAAATGGCCATCGTCGTCGGGCATGACGATCGCTGCCAGGTCGGCGGCGAACAGCTCCGTACCGGACGCCAACAAGATCTCCACAATGTCACCGGCGCCATCGGCGACGCGCAGGTCGGCCGACAGATTGGTCAACACTGCCAACTCTTCGGCGCGGCGGTGGGTTTCGGCAAAGAGACGGCTGCGCTCCACCGCCAGGGCCACGGCGCTGGCAATTTGCGAGAGCAGGGGCAACTGCGCCTCATCATAGCCCTGCACCTCCTTCCAGGTCAGGTTCAGGGCGCCGATGACCTCGTCGCCCACGCGCAGAGGCAGATTCATGCGCGAGCGGTGACCCGCCTCATACAGCATCTCCTCGATCTGGCCTTCCTGCTCCTGGGCCAGATCGGGCGTCAGATGCACCTCGCCGCTCAGCACGTCGTCGGCGGCCGTGGTGCTGTGCATCGGGTAGCGACCGTTTTGCCCCTCCCCGTGCGGCCCGTCCAGGGCGAAGATGGAGAACGACTCTCGATTCTCGTCGGGCAGCGCCAGGCTCACACGGTAGCAGCCGGTGGCGGTCCGCAGGCTGGACGCGACCCCGGCAAATGCTTCGCGCACGTTGGGTGTGGCGTTCAGGGCGTGCAACACGTTGCTTACCGTTTCCGCTTCGCGCCGCCGCCGCCGCTCCACCTGCAACAGGCGCAACTTCTCCAGCGCCGTTGCCAGCTGGTGCGCAAATGTCAGCAACAACCGCTCGTGGCCCGTACTATAGGCGTTTAACTGATCGCTCTCAGTATTGACGACGCCCAACAGACGGTTGCCCGTGCGCAGCGGCACACACAACTCAGAGCGGGTTTCGGGGTCAGCCGCCACGTAGCGCGGATCTTGAGAAACGTCCGGAATGCGCAGAGGGCGGCCTGTACGCGCCACGTGACCGCAAACGCCCTCGTCCAACGGAATATTGATCGCCCGTTTCTGGTGGCGCCCGCTGCGATAGGAGTGATGCGCGTACAGCACCTGGTTCGACCCGTCGTACAAAAGCACGCCAAAGTTGTTGGAGAAAAAGGTGTGGCCCATCAACTCCGTGGCCCGCTCCAGGAGCTCGTCCTCGCTGCGCGCTTCGGCGCCGGCTGTGGCCAACGCGTGCAGGACGCGCAATTCCTCCAGCTGGCGGCGCGTCTCCTCAAATAACCGCGCTGCCGAGAGGGCCACGGCGATCTGGCCCGCTGCCTGCTCGTAGAGGGACACCTCGGCCTCTGTAAAGTCGTGAGCTTCGGCGAAAGCAAGCAATAGGGCGCCCAGCTTCTCCTTGCCCGTAATCAGGGGCACCGCCAGCAACGATTGCGAGGGAAAGTCCGGCGCGTCACGCACGATGGGCAGCGCCCGCGTCTGCGGCGCTTCCACGATCAGCGGATACCCTGCTTGCAGCGCCTGCTCGGTCAAGGTCACTTCGCCGGCAGCCACCCGGTGGGACAGATAGGTTTCGGCCGCCGCTCCATA
Source organism: Chloroflexota bacterium (assembly GCA_048620455.1). GTDB lineage: Bacteria > Chloroflexota > Anaerolineae > Promineifilales > Promineifilaceae > JAAYYY01. The sequence goes on from JBMCFH010000075.1 coordinate 2,540, forward strand.
GACAGCCGTGGGTACCGGCGCCTGCTGCTCCCGGTCCCAGACGGCAACGTAACAGCCGTCGGCCCCGCTCAGCTCGCCCACGCGGTCGACCACCGTCTGCAACATCTCCTGCGGTTCCAACCCGGTTGTGGCCCGCGTGATGGCGTTGAGCAACGTTAAGTGACGTTCGCGCAGGCGCAGATTCCTAGCGTGTGCTTCGGCCTGGGCGCGGGCCTGGCGCTCGGCCAACAACAGGCGGATCTGCTCCAGTTTCACCGACAACAGGTTGGCAATAGTCTGTATGAGCTCTATTTCTTCGCGGGAAAAGTGGCGCGAACCGGGACCGCTATCACAGCAGATCAACCCGATCACACCGGCGCTGACCTGCAGAGGGACAAGAATGGCGTTCTCGACGCCTTGCTCCTGCAAAATCGGCCGTAGCGGAGCCCTATCCACATGATCGTCGCCGCTTTCTACAGCCAGATACGACCGGCCCTGCCACAACTGTTGTAGCGCGCCGTAATCGTCCAGGGGAAGCGCCAGCTGCCTGACGTGAGCCCCACGCCGTACCAGATATGTGCTCATCAGGGTCCAGGTATCGCGCGACTCGTTTAGCAGAGCGATGCCGATCTGCCTGACATCGATAACTGCGCCTAATCCCCTTGCCGCTTCCTCCAGAACGGCGTGCAACTCAATCGGCCGGTTCATCGCCAGCGAAATATCGTTTACCAGCAGCAGGCGTCGCGCCCGCTGTTCCAGCTTTCGCGCGTGGTAATGCACTTGTTCATAGAGGCGGGCCTGAGCCATGGCGATAGCCAGAACGTGCGCCACTTCACGCATGACGACGACGTCCTCCGCGGAAAAGCCGCCGGCGCTGGCGGCGCCAAAGCTCAAGGCGCCGACCAGCTGGCGCTGTGCCAACAGCGGCACGGTGACCAGGGAGCGCACGCCCTGGCCCTCCAACCACTCGGTGAGCGGCGTGCGTGTTTCCGCATCCAGAGCAGACAGATCGCCGGCGCGATAGAGTTCGCCCTCCTGCAACTTCTCCAGCGCCCAGAACCAGGAAAGCGGCAGCGGCGCGTTGCCGTTGGATCCGGTGGCGCCCTCCGGCAGTTCGGCGACGACGGTAAACGACTCCGCTTCCCAGTTGAAGACGACGACCGAGGCGCGATGGCTGGGGATCAGGCGGCTGATGCGGCGCAGGGCAGCCTGAGCGATCGCCTGTGGGGAGCGCGCGGATACGATTGCCTGATCGATCTCGTGCAAGATCTGCAACCGTTCAGCGTAACGGCGCACCGCGGCCTCACGCTCCTTGCGATGGGTAATGATCGAGAGGGACGCCAGAATCTGTGTCGGCGTTCCGTCAGCATCGACATTCAGGACCGTTTCGCGGCTCTGCACCCACTCCCATTCCCCACTTCGGTGGCGCAGCCGGTGTTCGCTCGTGTAGATGTCGCCCGGCGACGCCTGCGCCAGTTGCTCCCAGTGCTGGCGCACCGCGCGGCGATCCTCAGGGTAGATCAATTTGGCCAGCGAGCCGGGCTGGCGCAGTTCTTCCGCCGAAAAGCCCAGCAACTCCTGGCGATTAAAATAGGTGACCGACTCACGGGCCAGATCAAAGATGTAGATAATGTCGGGGGAATTCTCCAGAAAAGTGCGAAACCGTTCCTCGCGTTGCGTCTGCCGCTGCGTTTGGCGCGCGTGCGCGTCCATCACGTATCGCGTAACGCGGCTCAGCAACCGCGCCTCGCTCCGCCCGGCAAGCAAATAATCGTCGGCGCCCTGCTGCAACGCAGCCAGACCGCCTTCTTCGTCTGCCGCCAGAACCACCACGGGCCAGGGGTCAAAGCAGGCGCGGGCCGCCGACAGAAGCTCCTCCCACCTGTCAGGCGCGCTGTGGCTCAGATCCAGAAAGAGGATCGTCCGATCCCCACCCAGCGATGGATCAGCTTCTGTCACCGTCCCAAACGTCTGCAGCGGTGCGAACTGAAACGGCGTTGCCTCTTCCAGACAGGCATCCAGCCACGAAATCAGCTCCCGTCGCTGCGTGATGCACACAGGAAAGATCTGTTTTGTATCCATGTCTCTCATCTCGCAGGCTTGTCACGAGCGAGACCGTCCGCTGCCGGACAGATGTAACAATCAGAATCCTTGCAGCAGGAGGTGACCGATAAGTAATTGTTAATTGTCCCCGGCGGGCCTGTCAATAGCAAATATGGCGACCCCACAGTGAAGGAGTGGCCCCAGAGGGGCGACGGTCCCAAGAATAAATTACCATAAGGACCTTTAGCGCCATCTTTCAACAAGCGACACCCCTCTCTAAGGAGGTTATAAGCTAGAACGCCCAATAAACCGCCACTCCTGGTCAAGATCTTGCCATTTTGACCAACTTTGCTACTATCGTTGCCACTTAGCACAATGTTACCAGAGTAAATCTGGAACTTTTTCATTTTAAGGAAGGGAAAATCATGGCATACGCTTTCACAAACTCCAAGGGAAATACGTACTACTTACACAAGAAGGACACCACGCTCAAGAACGGGCGCCAGCAGACAATTTACTTCTTTGCCCGCGAGGTCAAGGACGGTTCTCTGGAGCAGGTTCCTCAAGGCTACGAGGTGTCTGAGAGCCGCAACGGCCTTCCCGTATTGAAGAAGAGCGGCTAAACAACGTCGAAGCGGTTGAGCCAACGCTCGGCCATCGTTCAAATCGAAAGTGAAGAGACGCCCCTGCTTCCGCCATTCACGGGCGGAAAGGATTGGGGCGTCTCTTCTTTGCATATGCGGGTCGGCCCGCGCTGCTCTTGCCTGACCGCCTTAGTTCGGTAAGATCGCGACGGCCCTGATACAAATGCACATCCCCGGAGGACTCTGCTATGGAAACAATGCAAATCATTGTAACCGTTATCTTCTTTTTGCTTCTTCTGAGCGCTCTACTCATCCCCCAGATTCAACAACGGCGAAACGGTGACTAGCCTGAAATCCTTTCAGGATTAACATCCTCATTCGCGCACGACGCGGACGCGGTGCCACTGTGGAATGCCGATCGGCGTCAGCTCGTAGCCCTGTAGATACGGCTTCACCAGCGTGGCGGAGAGATCATGGCTGACAAAGACGGAGGGCGCGGCTTCGATAACAGCCGTTTCTATCTCCCTGTAGCGGGCCAGGCGCTGCGCAACATCCGTTTCCACGCGCGCCGCCTCCAGCATGGCGTCGATCTGCGCATCGCCGAAACGGCCCAGATTTTGCGGCGAGCGGCTGTGAAAGAGGACGTCCAGGAAATTCTGAGGGTCCGGATAGTCAGCGCACCAGCCTGAACTGTAGAAATGGCCCACATTGCCCGCATACAGGGAATCAAGGTAGGTGAACGGATCGAGCAGCGCCGGCTCGATGGTCACCCCCAGGTTCTCCTGCCACATGGTGATCACCGCCGACACGAAGCTGCCCACGTCGCTGTAACCGGCGGTGGTAAAGGTGAGCGGGGAGGAGGAAGCGGGATCATAGCCGGCTTCCGCCAGCAACTCGCGCGCCCGCTGTGGGTCGTACTCATAGGCCGGCTCGCGCTCGCCGAAGCCGGGCATGCCGGGAGGCAACGGTCCCTCAGCCCGCAGCGCGTTGCCATCTAGCAGACCGCTCACCAGCCGCTCGCGGTCCAGGGCGTGGCTGAAGGCGCGGCGCACCAGCGGATCGTCAAATGGCGGTTCGGTGACGTTAAATCCGATGTAGCTGGTACACATGCTGACGCCGGTGCGTAGATCGGCAGACAGCGGGCTGTTGGGATCGCGGGCGCGCTCCAGATCGTTGCCGCCAATGGAAACGACGTCGATTTCGCCCCTCTCGTAGCGGGCCAGCGGCAGCCCGGCGTCCATCAGGTAGACGAGGTGTGGCGCGTAGGCCGGTTCGCGATAGTACTCCTCATGCCGCGCCAGTACCATGATCTGATCATCTTCCCACGCATCCAGGCGGAACGGCCCGCTGCCGTTGGCCTGCTGCTCCCAGCCGGGAGCATCCACGTTGTCCCTGTCCACGACGAAGGCCACAGGGTAAGCCAGTTTGGCCAGGAAAGTGACGTTGGGCGCGTCTATCTGCACCTGCAACGTGTGGTCGTCGAGCACGCGCACGCCGCGAATGTGGTCCGCCTCCCCCTGCAACATCTCATTGACGCCAATAATGTCCCCCAGGTAAGTCTGAGCCGTGTCCGAGCCGGTCTGGGGATCGGCCGCCCGCTCCCAGGAAAAGCGCACGTCCTCAGCCGTCAGGGGTTGTCCATCGTGGAAAACGGCGTTGCGCCGCAGGTAAAAGGTGTAGGTCGTTCCCGCCTCGTCGACGTCCCAGCCTGCGGCAAGATCCGGTTCCACGCTGAGCGAGTGGTCCAGATTCACCAGCCCGCTGAAAATGTGACCGATCGGTCCCGACGGTCCCCCGTGTGTCAGCGCCGGATCCAGCGTGCGCGGCTGTCCGCCCAGCAGCACAATCGACTCCTCGCGCGCCACGTCCGGCGGCAAAGAGGCCGGGGAGCCGCCCGGCAACAGGCTGCTCACGGCGTTGCAGGCAAGCAAGAAAAAGGTCACGATCAGCAAGCCGGCAACCCACCACCTTCGCCGCCCGATCATCAACCCCTCCTCTCCCGCCGCCGGCGCGCACCGGGCGCCAGGACGGCAAGGCCGAGCAGCAACAGAGGCGCCAGCCCCAGAGCGCACGTGCCTCTGGGCGTGGGGACTGCCGGCGCCGGCGCTGCGGCCGATGGCGGCGTGGGCACATCTTGCGGGCCGCCCAGCGGCGCGACGGTGGGCACAGCGGCGGCGCGAATGGCCGTGGGCGTGGGCGGTATCTGCCGCGGCGGCGCGCCAATCGCCTTTCGCCAGGCCATCTCCAGGCCATCGACGTTGAAGCCGTAGACCGCCTCCAGCGCCGCGTCGTCGTCCACGCCCTGGGCCAGGGTTAGAATCAGTTCCTGTAATTTGTCCTGACCATACTGCTCCAGCAAGAACGCGACCACGCTGTAGCTCTGGCTGTAGGCCAGTCCGGCCTGCCGGTCGTGGCTGGGAAAAGAGCCGCCCAGCGTGCGCAGCGGCGCGAACGAGTTTTCTGTAATGGCCTGCTCAATATCCTGCCGCGTTCCCTCGTCCGCCGGCCCTTCCGCATACGTGGCCAGCCCTTCTTCCAGCCAGGTCGGTCGCTCGCCGCCCAGACAGCTCCACCCAAACTGGCCCACGACGAGGTGCGCCAGCTCATGCCGCACCGTTTCACGCCCCCACTCATCGGCCGCCTCGGGGGCAACGCCGATGAGAATCGTGTTGTAGTCGGTGAAGGCCACCCCACCGGCCCAGTCCTGTACGTAAAGCACCGCCTGCCGCATGTCGGCAGCGTCCCCGTAAATGTAGAAGCTGACGTCGTCCTGCAATTCGATGCCCATCTCCTGCTCCAGCCGCTGCAGCCCCCCGACGGCAGCGTCCAGCAACGTCGGTCCCACGTCCTGGCCCTCGTACCAGTGCAGATGAATGTGCTCCTGTGAAACTGTCTGCCACTCGAAGCGCGGATCCTCCAGGGTCATCGTTTGCGGCTCGGTGTGTGTCACATTGCCCTGCTCGTCCTCCAACGACCACTGCCACCACAGTTCGGCGCCCGGTGGCGGGTTTCCGGAGCGGCTCATAATCCAGGTCCATTCCACGACATCTCCGTCAACCTCAGCCGGCGCCTCGGTATCCACCGGCACGCAACGACGGCGCTGCACGCGATAATTGAGCGTTGCCGCCGCCACCTCCTGCTGCGATTCAAGCTGCAGGCGGAAGGTGACCGTCTCCGGAAACGAAACAACAGCCTCGTCAGAGACGACGGTGGGGGCAAGGGGTTGCCCCTGAGCCGGGGGCGGCCCCTGTGCAGCCGCCGGTCGCCGTGCCGCAGCGAAGCACAGGAACAGGATTATGAGGGAAATCAGAAAATAGCGCCGGGTCATCTCCACACTCTGCTTTTCATGAGCGGCGTCGCACTCTGACAATTATAACAGCTGCCAGCAGCAGAGCAGCGCCGGCCAAAACGTAGGCAAACGTGGATTGCGGCAGGTTGATCGCGCCCGGCAACGGAGAGGAGGTCGAGGGCGAATCTGTGACCTGAGCCTCGGGCGTGGCCGTGGGTGTGGGCGTCGGCGAAGGGCTCGTCGTGGGCGTCAGCGTGGCCGTTGGCGAGGAAGTGGGTGTTGCTGTGGGCACGGTCGGTGTGGGGGTGATAGGCGTGGGCGGCGGCGGTTCTGTAGGGGATAGATCAGGAGCTGGCAGCCGCTGCGGCAACGTTTCGCCGGCAACCGGCTGGATCAGATAGTAGGTCGTGCCGCCGATCATGCAGTAATCGCCGATAGGCTGTGAGCAGAGCGCGGGCGGCAGCGGCACCGTAAAGTAGCCATCGTTGGCCGTCAGCAGGCGTTGGGTGCCCCACATATCGGCCAGTAACGCCTGCGGAGCCTGCGCCGCTACCTGCGCCTCCTGGGCCGTGGGTAACCGTGAAAAGAGCACCGTCGTCGTGAAGTGGCGCTGATTGACCACAATCTGTCCCACCTCGTCCCAGCGCTGCCGCTCGGCGCTGAGGGCGCCTGCCAGATAACGGGACGCAAGTTGGTACGTGGTAAAGGCCGGGCGGCGGCTGCCATCACGCCGTAACAGGCCAAAGGGCTCGGGGTTGGCGGCGACGTCGCTGTCCAGATCCTGCAGCTTGTACACGGAAATGCGCTCTGCGCCGGCAGCCAGGGCCAGGGCCACGGCCTGCGGCATGTAGGCCGCCTGCTCGCCGAGAGTAACGCGCAGCGTAACGTCGGCGACGGGCCAGGAGGGATCGCTGCTGGGCGGCGCGTTGGTCTCCACCAGCCACAACGGTTTGTGCAATCCGTGCTCCTCCAGGATCTGGCGGAACGCCTGTAACACGTCGTAGACCTGGCCCGGTTGGAAGTACAGGTGGGCCGTGGCTACGTCGAAATAGTGGTGGTAGGCGTCGGCCTGCTCGTCGGCTGCCAGCTCATCCAGCAGCCGCGCCATGTATTGCTCGCGTCCCTCGTTGACATCCCAGTAGTAGGTGAACGCCGGCAGGTGAATCACGCTCTGCGCATTTGCCTCGCGGGCAACACGGTAGGCCACCTTTTGCAGCTGGGCGAAGTCGGCGACGTCCCCATCCCAGGTGTGGCCCGGCGCCGCGCTATCCCGGATGTCAGGCTCATTCCAGATGATCCAGTGGTCCACCTGGCCCGCGTACTGCTCGACCAGACGTCGCACGTAGCCCGCCCACAGGTTTTGCGGGTCGTCATCATCTAACCACAGACCGCGCGGCAGCCCCTCGTCGTCGCGGGCCCAGTCGGGAATGCCGATGAGCAGACCCACCACCTCGCGCCCGGCGGCAACCTGGGCCTCGATCTGCTCGTCGCCGACCCGTGGCGTCCAGCTGTCCGGACCGCCGGCCTGGGTCTCGGCCCAGTGGAACGTGACGCGAGTCCAGGCCACGCCCAGCGCATCAGCCTGCGCCGGGGTCTCGTACGCTTCCACCACGCCAAAGCGCCAGTCGGGATGAGTTGGCGCTTCCTGCGCTGAGCCGGCGCGACCCAGCGCCAGCCAGGCGGCAATGAGGAGAAGGCAGAGCAGATAGCGACGGCGGAACATGGGGCCAGATTGTCTCAGGAGCAGTTGTCCGGATCGTAGTTGAAAATCAGCAACTCCGTGACCGGCCCTCGTTTATTGGCCTTGCTGTTGATATTGCGCCGCGCCTGCACTTCTTTGATCGTATACCCGTGATCTTCGTAGAGGTCGGTGACCAGGGGTGCGCTGGAATTGCTGAGCATGACCCGGCAACCCCGCGCGGTCAGACGGTGAAAGGTGTCGGCCAGGCGCCGGTGGTCTTCGTCGTCGAATCCAAAACGGCTATAGCTGGTAAAACTGCTGGTGGCGTTCAGAGGTACATAGGGTGGGTCAAAGTACACAAAGTCCCCTTCCCCGGCCGGAGCCACAGCCTCGGCAAAGTCCCCGTCGCACAGTTCCACATCTTGTAGGGCCCGGGAAGCAGCGCGCAGGCGGGGCTCGTCACAAATCTTGGGTCGCTTGTAACGGCCGAACGGGACGTTAAACTCGCCCTTCTGATTCTCACGATAGAGACCGTTGTAGCAGGTCTTGTTCATGTAGATCAGGCGGGCGGCTCGTTCGACCTTGCTCAACTCGCACGGATCTTGCGCCCGCACCCTGTAATAATACTCCTTTTCATTCTTGTGCGGCTTGAGCGCTTCGATCAGGGCTTCCACATCGTCGCGGACGACTTCATACGTCTCGACCAGTTTATGGTTGCAGTCCGCAAGCCGCGCGCACCGCGGCTGCAGGTGAAAGAACATCGCCGCGCTGCCGATGAACGGCTCGTAGTAACAGCGAATCGTGTCCGGATCTGGAAGGTAGGGTTCGTATTTGCTGAGCAAGCGGCTTTTGCCGCCGGCCCACTTCAGGAAGGGAGCGGCGTCGGGAACAGGCTGGCGCGTAGAACGTGACATGCTTCCATTATAGCGATGAGGGCGGCAAACAAGCGAATTGCGGCGGCTCTTATCCTTCCCCGGCCCTGATCTGCTGGCGCACGCGCCATAAAAGACGCGCGTAGTTAAATATGTGCTGCAGATGATTGATATGGCTGCGCTCCCCGTTGTAAATCGTGCGAATGGGAACCCACTCCAGCTTATAATCACGCTGCTTGCAAATGACGATCATCTCCACTTCAAACTCATAGCCTGTTTCATGGCTGTCCAGTGAAGCGCGGGCCATGCGCCGGCTGAGCAGGCGGTAGCCGGATTGATTGTCGTGCATCTCCTCGCCCATTACCCAGGAAAGCGTCCAGCGACCTACCATGTTCGTCGTATATCGCGTCCATGGCATCTGGTTGAAGTCACGAGCGCCGATGAGTAGATCGGGCCGGCTCGCATCATACGCTTCCAGAAAGCGAGAGATCTCGCGCGGATCGTGTTGGCCGTCGGCGTCCAACGTGAGCACGGCGGTGAAGTCCCGTTCCAGGACCCAGCGGAAACCGGTCCGCAGGCCGGCCCCCTTGCCCTGGTTCGACGGTTGCTGCAACACCGTGGCTCCGGCCTCTCGCGCCCGCGCAGCAGTATCGTCCGTGGAGCCATCGTCCACGACAAGGACCGGCAGCCCATGCTGTCGCACCTGGGACACCACCCGGCCCACTTCGTTCGCTTCCTGGTAAGCGGGGATAACGGCGACGATGCCGTCGCTGGCAACGACGCCGTTGTTGATATTACTATCTGTCGTTGTATCCATCTTCCTCAAATTTCATCGCTCTGAATATCTGAACCTCCACGGAGGGAGGGACGTCCTGTAGTACCTGGCAGGGAATGTCCGCCTTCTGGCACAGGATCTCCAGGAACTCGCCGGTATCGCTTACGCGCTGCCAGACCTGTGGTAACAGCAACGCCTGCCGCCCACGCCAGGTGACGATCACGCCATCGCGACCCGGAGAGAGCTTGCGGTGTAGATCAACCTCGTCATCGTAAACGAGCGGCATTGGCGGCTGCAACACAGTGACTTCAAGCCGAATATCCACCAGCTCTGCAGACAGGACCGGATCAAAACGAGGATCCCGCGCGGCGGCTATCGCATTGTGAATGACGTCGTAGGCCAGTGGCAATTCGCCCTTTGTGCTGCCGATGCACCCGCGTAAGCGCCCGCAATTCACCAGGGTCACGAAGCAGGACCCTTTCTGCTGCAAAGTAGGCGGCAGGCCCTGCCAGGACACGCGGTACAGCTCCTGGCGCTGTACGTAAGCGGTCAGACTGCGCCGCGCGAGCGTTATAAGGACAGTGGCGGCCTGCTCGTCAATGGTAATCATTGGTTCAGGTACAGACTCAGTGCGCCGGGAGCAACGTGAGCTGGCTTTTGCGCGCCTGCTCAATCTTCTCCCGACTATACAGCATCGGATGATACCCGCCTTGGAGCCAATCTTCAACACTGTCCTGATAATGGTCGCTCGCCGGGTGCCCCGATTGCCCACCCGGCAGCGTGCTGCGACTGTTGTCCCAGGCGCCGACATCCACAATCATGCGGCAGCTGGGGATGATGTGCACCGGGCGCGGTGGGAAGCGTGGCCCGACTTCGGCCTGGCTGACGCTGTAGCCATCGCCGCCCAGGGGCAGGGTGCGCGGTCGCCACAATCTGCCCAGCCCCGGAATGCGGGCCAGATGATTGTGTAGCTCGACATAATGTAAATCGCCCCAACGCCACTGCTCGAGACGAGGGCCAAGCTCTGCGCGCAACGTGGCCAGCGCGCCTGCCAGCGCCGGCGGCAGCAGCGGGTGTACGTCGCCAACCCAGGAGGGCGCGCCCTCCTGCAACCAGCGCACGACCAGCTCAAAGCCAATTTCGTGAAAGGGATTTCCCGGAAAATTCTCCAGGCGTTCCTGGCCCAGAAGCTCGGCACACAGCTCTGGGCCCACCGCCTGTGTCAGAACGGCCCGCGTGAAATGCACCAGCCAGCCATAGGCAATCGCCGGCGCGGCTCTCTCCGGGTGCATATCACCGTCCCACGCCTCCAACTGCAGCAGGGCCTGCTGCGCCAGGTGATTCTCTGCCTGTGCGCCGGCGTCACTGTGCGCCAGCGCCAGCTGCACGAAGCGCAGCGCCAGTAGCGATACGGTATCATTCTGGATGCGCCCGTTGGCCGCAACATCCAGGGGCGCCAGCGCTTCTATCAGGTCAGAAATGCGCCGGGCGCGGTAAGGCGGTTGCCACTCGCCGCTGAGCAGGTGCGGATAGCCGTCGCCGACAACGCGATTATTCGCCGTCACCACGTAGCCGGACGGGGGATTGAACGCCGAAGGCAGCTCGTCCCACGGGATCCAGCCCTGCCACTCATACTCGCCGCTCCAGCCGGGCACCGGCAACAGACCGTCGCCCCTGGCGCGCAGGGGCACGCGACCGGGCATCACGTATCCCACGTTGCCCTCGACGTCGGCGTAGACCACGTTCTGTGAAGGAAAGGCCCACTCCTTCAGTGCTATGCGAAACGATTTCCAGTCAGAGGCCAGGCAGATTTGTAGGAGCGCGCGCAGGTGATTGTTGGGTTCGTACGCCGCCCAGCGCAAGGACAGGTCGCGGTGTTCGCCCTCGATCAGGCCGGAAATCACCGGTCCGTGGCGCGTATGGCGCACGCGCTCTTGCAGCGGCTCGCGGCGCCCGCGCACGCGAATCTCAACCAGCTCTTCTTCGGCCTCCACCCATTCGCCATCTGCCTCGTAGCGCGACGGATCCTGAGGATGGAAGCGCTCGACGTAGATATCCTGCACGTCGGGTTGCGCATTTGTAATGCCCCATGCCACGCGCTCATTATGGCCGATGATCACGCCGGGCACGCCGGGCGTCGTAAAGCCGGTGACGTTGAAGCGACCGCCGACGAGGTGATTTTCATACCACAGGGTGGGAAAGATCGGCGGCAGGTGTGGATCGTTGGCCAGAATGGGCCTGCCGCTCGTGGTCCAATTGCCACTGACGACCCAGTTGTTGCTGCCGGCGCCGGGTCCGGCCGGCAGCTGGCCCAGGGGCAGTTCGTCCATGGCGCGGTGATAGGCATCCGCCAGGGCCTGCGCCAGGCGCGAGCCCACCTCGGCCTCGGGCACGATACAGGGATAGGCGCTGCCATAGTCGGGCGTGAGGTCGAACGCTTTCTGCGGGCCCAGCTCCGCCACCAGCCGCGCGCGCATCAGTTCGGTCTCCCAATTCACGGAGAGGCCCCAGGCCAACACCGTTCCCCAGGCGCAGCTGTCGAACGGGGTCCAGGGCTCAGGCGCGTAGGCCAGCATGAGGAACTCCGCAGGCAGCTTGCCCTCACGAATGTAGGCATTGACGCCGGCGGCATAGGCCTGGGCCAGCCGGTGCGTCTCCTCGTCGGCCATCAGCCCCTGCACCTGGGCAGCTGCGGCGTGGTGCCAGGCGAAGGTGCGCGCGAAGCGGTCGCTTTCGATGCCCGCCGGGCCCACGATTTCGCTGATGCGCCCGCTGCCCACGCGCCGGTTGGCGTCCATCTGAAAGAGGCGATCCTGAGCGTGCACGAACCCCTGAGCAAAAAAGAGGTCTTCTTCCGTGCGCGCGTAGATGTGAGGCACGCCCCATCTGTCCCGGATGACTTCGACGGGAGCGCTCAGTCCCTCTACGGTGAACTGCTCCGTTGTCCTGGGTAAGGGACGGCGCATTAGATGTCGCACAAACAGAGCGGAAACGCCAATGGCGCCGGCTATGCCCGCCGATGCCGCCGCCGCGCGGCGTATCTTTGTCGATTGTATTGACATAATGTTGCACCTGTCGTACCGGTAGGCCCCTCGCCATCCCTGCCCGTGGAAACAGCCAACCCCCGGTCTCAGCGGCGAAGGTTGCGGCGCACTCCAAGGCCACCGCCGGCCAATTTCGTCAACGCTTCCAAGCTAGCACAGGAGCCGCGCGCTGACAAGCAGCAGCGGATACAGTTTGGTTAATGGTGTAGATATTGGGAAAAGACGACGGCCAGAAAAGCAAAGCCTTCTATGGCCGACAACGGCAGCCAATACACCAATC